>CAZGVP010000292.1:0-4177 GCA_964529135.1 uncultured Caulobacterales bacterium
ATAGAAAATTTAAAAGAATTTTCAGTGGAGGGATATAAGTTTGATGCTGCTGCATCGAATGAAGAAAGCTGGTTATTTATGCGGCCACAGCCTAAACCTAAAAAGGGTTGATACGAAGATTGCAAATGAAACAATGAAATCAGAACTTACGAGACAGCACCCTCGGTCAAACAATTATTTGAACGTCAAGAAAAAGCTATACGAACAAAGAGGGTTGCTAGATAAACCAAATGGGTTGGATGGCGTCCGTGAACGAAGGTACAAAGCCACAAAAAGTGGCGAATTTACATGTCCAACTGGTCTGGATTGTCTATAAAAAATCATTAGTGCCTGAAATGTCTCATGCCGGTCATCACCATGGCAAGCCCTGCTTCGTTGGCCGCTGCAATGACCTCATCGTCACGCATGGAGCCTCCTGGTTGGATGACGGCGGTTGCCCCTGCTTGCGCTGCGGCGAGAAGGCCATCGGCAAAAGGAAAAAATGCGTCGGAAGCGACAACTGAACCAGCGACCAGCGGGTTTTTTTCCCCGGCGGCTTGAGCGGCATCTTCGGATTTTCTTGCTGCAATACGGCTTGAGTCCAGGCGGCTCATTTGCCCAGCACCGATACCGACAGTTGCACTATTTTTTGCGTAGACAATGGCGTTTGATTTGACATGTTTGGCGACCCGGAAGGCGAATAACATGTCAGCAATTTCCCGGTCGCTCGGGGTTCGCTTGGTGACGGCTTTTAATGTTTCAGCATCAAGTTGTCCGCCATCGCGAGATTGTAATAAAAATCCGCCAGCAATTGGGCGTATCAATTGCCCTGTTGCCCCTGCATTAGGTAAACCATCGGTTATCAGTAAGCGGAGATTTTTCTTCTTGGCAATAATCTCTTTTGCTTCATTGCTTGCGCCCGGCGCGATAATCACTTCGGTGAAAATCTGTGTCATGGCACGTGCGCTTTGTTCATCAAGTGGTTGGTTCATGGCAATGATGCCACCAAACGCAGAAACCGGGTCACATTTTAATGCGCGAGCATACGCCTCACTCAATGTATTTGCTGTAGCAACACCGCATGGATTGGCGTGCTTGATGATTGCAACCGTGGGGATAGCTGGATCAAACTCCGCAACACATTCATAAGCGGCGTCGGTATCATTGAGATTGTTATAGGAAAGAGCTTTGCCTTGAACCTGGCGAGCGCGCGCGACGCCTGGGCGTTGATTGGCTGTGAGGTAGAGGGCAGCTTTTTGATGTGGATTTTCCCCATAACGTAATTCTTTGGCAAGCATTCCCCCAACGGTGACATTACGCGGGAATTCTTCACCAAGCATTGTTGCGAACCAGCCTGAGATTGCAGCATCATAGTGGGCCGTGCGTGCGTAGGCGCGGGCAGCCAATTTCTTCTTAAGCTCTAGCGTTAAGCCTTTGTGTATGCGTAATTCTTCCAGAACCGATTGATAATCATCAGCATGTGTCACAACACCAACGCCACCATGGTTTTTAGCGGCCGCACGAATCATCGCCGGGCCGCCAATATCTATATTCTCAACGCAAGTTTCATAATCAGCGCCAGCGGCCAGTGTTTCCTCAAATGGATAGAGATTAACTACCAATAGATCGATAGGAACTATATCATGTGTTTTCATTGCGGTTAGGTGATCATCATTGTCGCGAAGGGCCAGAAGGCCTCCATGGACATTGGGATGGAGTGTTTTTACCCTGCCATCCATCATCTCAGGAAAACCGGTGAGCTCGGAAACATCACTGACTTCCAGCCCGGCATCGCGTAGCAGGTTGGCGGTGCCGCCGGTAGATACTAGAGCGCAGCCCTGTGCAGCAAGGGATTTGGCAAAATCAGCAATCCCGGTTTTGTCTGAAACTGAAATAAGGGCCCGGCGAACCGGCGTGATAGATTGGGGATTGGGCGACATTACAGGCTCCACTAGGGAAAAACCAATTTGTTAGGCGCGGAGGCGATTCCTTGCAAGGGTCGTCTTAGAGTATTTATTTAATTTGACCGTTCAGGGTGGTCAGTTCGCACATCTGCCTCGCGTGGGGAAAACTCTGGCACCAGGTGGTGTACCGCTTCATCCAACTGTGCCTGATCACCGTCCAGTGCGTGTGTGATCACATCAGATAGGCGCGGGTTCAGTAGAGGCAAGTCGATCATTGCAGGTGAAGCGAGAAGAACCCCATCGGCACCAGTTTTAATAAGTTTATCTGTATCAAGAAAGATTTCTTCATAGAGTTTTTCACCAGCCCGAAGGCCAGTAAATTTAAGTTCAATATCTTTGCCGGGAACTAGATTGTGAGCCTCAATAATACGCTTGGCAAAATCAAGAATGCGAACGGGTTCACCCATATCAAGTACAAAAACCCGGCCATCATGAGTGAGTACGCTTCTATCGCGATTTTCAAGGCTTGCCGCTTGCAACACAAGCTGTACGGCTTCGCGAGTTGTCATGAAATAACGCGAAATTTCCGGGTGGGTTACCGTCACGGGGCCACCGCGAGCAATCTGGCGCAGGAATAAAGGGGCAACCGAGCCAGTAGATCCTAGCACATTGCCAAAACGAACTGTCACAAACCGTGTATCACTCTGGGCAACATCAAGGGCCTGGGCATAAAGCTCTGCGATCCTCTTTGTTGCGCCCATAAAGCTTGAGGGATTGACCGCTTTGTCGGTAGAAATAAAGACCACCGTTTCAGCATCAGCACTAATGGCAGCATCAAAAACATTTTTAGCACCAAACACATTGGTCATCGCGCCAGCACAACGGTTCTCCTCAACGATGGGCACATGTTTAAAGGCTGCTGCGTGCAGCACAATTTCAGGTTTGTAATGGTCAAAGAGCTGGATCAGATGCTCCTGATTGCAAACATCTGTCAGCGACGAGATGATCCGGTCTCCATGACCGTTTTCGCGCATTTCTAAATCAATTTGGTAGAGATTAAATTCTGCATTATCGACTAATACAAGGCTAGCAGGCTCAAAGGCTATCGCTTGGCGCACCAATTCCGATCCAATAGTGCCGCCTGCACCTGTAATCATGACGCGTTTTCCAGCAACCAACTTGCGTGCAGCGCGTTGGTCAATTTTGCGAGGGGATCGGGCAAGGAGAGCTGATAAGTCGAGATCGTCTGTACTTAACATGGTTGCCGGGCGATGTTTTTTGCGGACGAAAGGTGGCTTTTTCAATAAACCGTTCAATATGTTCATCAATTGCGTCCCGCTAAATACTGCACAGTGTCGATGTGTATAAAAATACCTATCGTATCTTGTTTATTATGGTCAGATTTTAATGCCTGATTATATCTGCCCACTACTTTAAACCCCATCAAGGCGCTTGAAAGCCCATTTAATGATGATATCGCACGAATCAGTCGTGTCTACCCCTAAATTGGTTCTTGATTCTGGCTTTTCAGACGGAGCAATGACGATCTGTTGGGTTACCATGGGTTGGGCGCCGTCTCCACAATAAACGGAGTTTTCAAGGCTGATGCCTTGAATGTTGGTGCGAAATCGCCAGCCTTCCTGATTTGGGCAGGCAAGTATTACGGATTGTTCATCTCGCGTAACTGATCCTTTTATTCCAGGGTGCAAATGAAAGCGAAACCGCCATTGGTTCATTAGTTTTCGTGGCAACCCAATAAGGCGCTCCTCACCGCGGATGTCGTCTCCGCCTGCGGCAACATAGAGTCGCCGTAGCCAACCAGGGGTCTGGGTTGGTGGGGCATATTCTATAGATGATACTTTGGTTGTAAAAGGACGAGTAATTTCTAGTAAAACGCCGCTGACTTCTTCGGAACGTTGATGCAGGGTTTCTTTAGAAAAAAGCCCCTTGTGTTCGTCACCTTCAAAGCTCAATCCAGAATGCGCAGAGTCTTGTCGTAGTGCTTTAGCCCACTCTGCATCAAGATGATCGCCGCTTCCACAATTGCCAACCAGTCGGTTGCGCCCTGACGAAAGATGAAACGACCCCGCTCCATTAAATCCGTTTTTGGGTGAGGTGCTGGCGGCTTGTTCATGGGTATAAGAGCCAACATCGGCGATGAGGAGCGCGCGCGCGGCTGATATGCGTTGATATTGGGTATAGCGGGCAAAACCTACTGGGGTCGAGCCATCCTGAATGACACTGGCTGCCGCGATTATCGAGCGACTATCATCTTCGTAGCCGCCATTGAATAC
>CAZGVP010000293.1:0-4152 GCA_964529135.1 uncultured Caulobacterales bacterium
CTTTCATGCATCCAGCATAGCTAGCAACACCGCCCCATCCATCAACCATTGCACGAACGGCAAAATGGTTGGAATTGATAATTTCTCCCGGTTGCAAAATCGCCCCTGGATCTTTTAATTCATCACCATTTGAAAAAATACATACTTTTGGTCGGCGTATTACCGACACCGACGCGATATTCGCAGCCGCCAACACCGCTCCATGAATTTCATGACAAACAGTCCCCGTTGACACAAGCAAATCACCCTGTTCAAAATCCATACCTGCAGAACGAATATGCCGAGGCGATGATTGCTCCTCCTTAACAATCAAGTTCTCTCCGTCACGATAAGTATCCTCTTGTATAACAACATGGTCTGCACCTTCAGGAACAACACCACCTGTAAATATACGCACTGCCTCCCCAGATTTCACGGTATCGGAAAAAGGATTACCTGCCGGGGCTTCACCGATAATATTAAGCACAGCACCCTTGTTCGCGTCTTTAAACCGAACAGCATATCCATCCATTGCAGACGCTGAAAATGGTGGTTGCGTTAGTTGCGCTTTAACATTTGACGCAGTAATACGGCCCACCAGAACATCAAGTGAAATTTCTTCATTACCCAAGCACACCACATCTTTTAAGATAGTCGCGACAGCCTCATCAACACTCAACATTCAGACACGCAGTTATTCCTTGTATTGATAATCACCAGACACGCCCCCTGATTTTTCAACAAGCCGTATGTCACTAATTATCATAGATTTATCAACCGCTTTGGCCATATCATATATAGTAAGGCATGCTGTAGTAACGGCTGTGAGCGCTTCCATTTCCACGCCAGTTTTACCTGTAGTCTTTACACTCGCAGTTACGACATAAGCATGCGCCCCAACGTCAGGCTTTATCTCTACGTTTAACCCCGTCAACGGTAATGGATGACACAAAGGAATAAGGTCTGCTGTGCGCTTGGCGCCCATAATCCCGGCAAGCTCGGCAATACTCGCAATATCACCTTTCTTGCTAACCCCGCCAATAATTCTTTCGTAGGTCAGCTTTGAAAACAAAACCCGCCCCTCTGCAGTAGCGGAGCGCATAGAAACGGGTTTATCCGATACATCAACCATTTTCGCGCGGCCAGCCTCATCAAAATGTGTTAATTCATCTGCCATCCGTATAAGTTCCAATTATAGTTTTTCTAACAAACAAAAATCATCCATAATCTTGATCAAAGACACAATTATTTTTCATTTAAGCGGGGCATCAACTCAACCAGGTTGCAAGGTTTATGGCGGGAATCTAATTGGTAAGAAATAACGTTATCCCAACCATCCTTAACGGCACCATTAGATCCGGGTAGCGCAAAAATAAAAGTTGAGTTCGCCAACCCGGCAAGAGCACGAGACTGTAATGTTGATAGACCTACACTTTCATAACTTACCTGATGGAAAATTACCGAAAACCCGTCTATCTCTTTTTCAAACAATGGCCGGATCGCTTCCGGGGTTACATCCCTGCCAGTCAGGCCCGTTCCACCTGTAGAAACGACCACATCAATGGACGGATCATCAATCCAGTTTTGTACTTGTGTCGCAATTTTTATTTTATCATCCGCTATGATTTGACGTGCTGCCACCTCATGGCCTGCTTCCTCTGCCCGACGCTGTAAAATATCCCCTGATGTATCATTTGCAGCGGTGCGTGTGTCAGAAACGGTTAAAATAGCAATTCGTACCGGGATAAAGGGGAGTTCTTTGTTAATTCCGTGCATTTTCTTGCCTCTGTGATGTTAGCGACCATCGCCCTAAATCTTCATAGTCTTCCGAGCGGGGTTCAATCCAAACTTCCCCATCTTCATAAATTTCTTTTTTCCAGAATAGCGCCTTGGCCTTTAAATAATCCATTAAGAAATCCGCCGCTTCAAACGCAGCTCTGCGGTGGGTTGCAGCCACGCAGACAAGAACAATCGGATCCCCTGATTGTAATACGCCATAGCGATGCACAATATGAATGTCATTAATCGCCCAGCGGGTTTTAGCTTCGGTCGCGATGTCCATGATGGATTTTTCAGTCATGCCAGCGAAATGTTCGAGATAGAGACCAGTAACCACCTTGCCAGTCACATGAGAGTTTGGACGCACCTTGCCTAGAAACGTTACAATGGCGCCAGAATCGGTTACGCGTTTTTCAAAATCACCCACTTCAGTGGCCGGATCAAACCGTGCACCCGTTACTTTAATCATTGCACCCGCTCATCACTATCCGCCACTGACCGGAGGTAAAAAGGCAATTTCATCATCATTACCAATAGAGGAATCAATATCAACCACAATTTCATTGACCACATAGCGCACCGACACTTCACGCATCGCGTCAGTGACGACCTCATTTTCACTTGCGACATAATCGATCAATCTTGAAATGGTTGTTACCTCAGGTGGCAATGTCAAGGTTCTCAACTTTTCCCCCATCACATCACTCAATTTACCAAAAAACAAAAGCGTCGCCATAATTACCCCCCAGTAACGGACATATGACGCGGCACCGCCGGGGCAGCATTGCGTTCAGAAATATCGAAAAAATGGCGTTCCGGTTTACGACGCATGGCGAGATCAATGGCGGCATTTAGCATCTTTCGAGAATTTTCACCACGCAACACAGCACGCAAATCGAGACTATCACCATGCCCCAGGCACATATAAATCTTGCCCGTACACGTCACGCGAACGCGATTACAGGACGCGCAAAAATTATTCGTCAGTGGCGTGATCATCCCCAGCAAACCACCCGTTTCACGCACACGATAATATTGCGCCGGTCCGCCTGTGGTATGCTCAGTTGATTCAAGTCTCCATTGCTTTTCCAGATCATCTTTCACGGCAGACAGTGGCAAATATTGATCAACGCGATCGGTTTCCATTTCACCTAGCGGCATCACCTCAATCAAAGTCAAATCCATACCACGACCATGAGCCCACTCAATTAATTGTGGAATTTCATCACGATTGGCATTCTTCAGTGCCACAACATTTATTTTTACATGCAACCCAGCATCTTGAGCCGCATCGATCCCGTGTAGAACCTGACCTAGAGCGGCCCGACGCGTTAATTGTGCATATTTAGTATCATCCAGCGTGTCGAGCGAAACATTCACACGCTTTACACCGAGTGTCTTTAACTCTTTGGCAAAGCGCGCAAGCTGAGTCGCGTTTGTCGTCAGTGTTATTTCATCCAACGCCCCGCCCTCAAGACGCGTAGAAAGTTGTCTCACAAATTTCATCAGATCACGGCGCACCAACGGTTCACCACCAGTAATCCGAATTTTACGCACACCTCGATCAATAAACGCATGAGAAAGCATTGCTAATTCCTCAAGACTTAAGAGGTCACGTTTTGGCAGGAATGTCATGTTCTCTGCCATGCAATATTCACAGCGCAAGTCACATCTGTCTGTCACCGAAAGGCGCAGATAGGTGATGTCTCGACCATAACTGTCCGTTAATGATTGCATCTACCTTTTTCCAGCCTCTCAAAATTCAACCAAGATTAACAGGCCGCAAACCAGTTTGCAAAATTCTCAAGCATTTGCCTTAATTGTCCAGGAAACTTCGCAATTTCCGCGAACGGCTTGGGTGCTTAAGTTTGCGCAAAGCTTTTGCTTCGATTTGACGAATACGCTCACGTGTCACTGAGAATTGCTGACCAACTTCTTCCAATGTGTGATCAGTATTCATACCAATACCAAAACGCATCCGCAGGACACGCTCTTCTCGCGGCGTTAGCGAGGCCAACACACGCGTCGTTGTTTCACGTAAATTTGACTGGATAGCAGCATCAATTGGGAGAACTGTATTTTTGTCTTCAATGAAATCACCAAGATGGCTATCTTCTTCGTCACCAATTGGTGTTTCAAGAGAAATTGGCTCCTTCGCAATTTTCATCACCTTACGGACTTTTTCCAATGGCATGGAAAGTTTCTCTGATAACTCTTCTGGAGTAGGTTCGCGCCCAATTTCATGTAACATTTGGCGACTTGTACGAACGATCTTGTTAATCGTTTCAATCATGTGTACAGGAATACGAATCGTACGTGCCTGATCAGCGATGGAACGAGTAATCGCCTGGCGAATCCACCAGGTGGCATAAGTAGAAAATTTATAACCACGAC
>CAZGVP010000294.1:0-4137 GCA_964529135.1 uncultured Caulobacterales bacterium
ACTTATATGTTACTCGATATTCATGTCTGATAGATTCAATTTCGATTTTAAATTAACTATTTTTTCCCGACAAACTGGTACATGTATTCCATGCAGCTCTCTAAATTCACCTGAATAGTAATATTTTATTAGTATTAACGAGCCCGAAAAAAAGAAAAAATCTACAGCAAATTTTATCTTTTTTATGGCATTTCTTTAGTGCTATTATCAATTTCCAACACCGTATCAACATATCTAAAATCAAATTTTCGCGTATCAAAATATATTTAAACGCTCTAGTTATGTCGGTCCAATCCTTGTATTGTGCTGCGTGATTGCCATAAAATATGTGATAATACGTGCCGTAGCGACACAGTTTTAGAGTATTTATACTGGATCAGACATGCGTGAAGTAATTTTGTTAGTATTTGTCTTTGGGTGCCTTGGCATCACATTGCGCTATCCATTTGCTGGTATCATCACCTGGGCATGGTTCACTTTGATGACTCCTCATCAAATGGCCTACGGCACATTCGGCGTCCCGCTGAACCTTATGATTGCTGCTACGACCATTTTTGCGATCATCTATGCCAGGGAAACAGAAAAATTCCGTCTGGATTCTATTTCAATACTTCTAATCGCTCTTTTATTCTGGCAGACAGTTGCCCAGCAAATGTCGCTGGTGCCGGAAAATTCTGGTGAATTATACAGCCGTTTCTTTAAAACCCTGCTCTTTGTTTTACTATGCGCCCAAATGGCCTCCAACAAATTACGATTTCACGCACTTGTCTGGATACTTGCCGGCGGTATCGGAATTTATGCAGCTAAAGGAGCTTTATTCACCTTAGCCACCCTAGGACAGTATCGTGTTCAGGGCCTTGCAAATACAGTTCTTGAAGATAACAACCATTTTGGAATCGCTGCAGCAACCATATTACCGATGATGATTTACCTGCGCGGACAATTGTCCAATCCGATTGTTCGCCAAGGAATGCTGGGCATAACTCTACTGACTTTATTAGCCGTTATCGGGACCCACTCGCGCGGCGCGCTGCTCGCTATGATCGCTTTTAGTGGGTATTTATGGCTCAAATCTTCACATAAGCTATCACTGGCATTAGTTGGTGGCATTGCCCTCATCCCTGCCATTATGTTCATGCCCTCCAAGTGGATAGAACGGATGAGCACAATCAAGAACGCAGGCGAAGACGCCTCATTTCAAGGCCGATTAGACGCATGGCAAATCAACTGGGAGCTCGCTCGCGACAACCCATTCACTGGGGTTGGCTTACGAAACTCATACATTGAAGAAGTCGCAATCTTGTCTGTCCCGCCCGATAAGGCAGCCACAGCCAAAGCTGCTCACTCTATTTATTTTGAAATTCTAGGCGGATCAGGGTTTGTTGGACTTTTCCTTTTCCTAAGTCTTTTGGGGTATACTTTCTGGAGGGCCCGCCAAATTGAAACCAGCAAAAATCCCCAAACTCCAGAATGGAAAAAGTCTTTTGCTCGATACGCACAAATGTCATTGTTTATATTTTGTATTGGCGGTGCATCCACATCCATGGAAATGTGGGACGGTTACTTAATGATAATCGCGCTGATTGCTGCGCTTTCCGATGAAGCTGTAAGTGTGCGTCGCCAACGTGGCTATGCTCGCCTTAACAATCACTGGGTAAAGTTCAGGCCAGTATTTCGATACTCCTCTAAAGAGGTTGATCCGCGATCTCGCTGAGGCTCAAAAACTATACAGGTACGTTCAATTTCAACGTGCCATAAAAACTGGCTCAACAGAGAAAAACTAATGAAGTGTAGTTCCGGTCTGTGGGGCCCCGGATAGGCTCTTTGCACGCGCTTTCTTTTCAGCCGCAACACGTTCCTTTATAGATGCATGATGAATATCATTATTTGCCGCTTCTGCTGAGAGTAGATCAGGGCAATGGTTTTTCATCTCAATTTGAATTGTTGACTGAAGCAAACCGTAATTTTCTTCCAGAAAAACCTTTATGCGAGCGAGTGTTCCGGCTGCGGCATCCGGTCGGGTCACAGCCACATGCATTGTCAAACGCGGGTGCTCAGGAGTTAATTGCCATATCTGAACTTTGTGAATATCCTCAATCTCAGGTGCCTTTTCCTTCAAGGAGCTTATTAGCTTGGGGACATCGATATCATTAGGCGCGCCCTCTAATAAGATATGCCCAGTCTCACTAATCAGTTTTAACGCAGAACGCCCAATTAACAGAGCAACCAATACCGACAAGATAGGATCGACCTGTAACCAACCAGTGGTCATGATAACGAGTGCAGCAACTATAGCTGCAACTGATCCAACCAGATCACTGACCACATGGAGCATTGCACCGCGTATATTCACATTTTCTGAGTTGCCATAAGTCAAAATGGCGAACGCAACGCCGTTGGCGGCCAAGCCTAACACAGCGATCCACAACATAATGGACCAATTAACCTCTTCAGGGTTGAAGAAGCGTTGAACGGCTTCGATCAGGATCCAGCCGATCAATACGATCAATAAAATACCATTCACAAAAGCCGCTAACACTTGAAAACGGCGATACCCGAAATGAAGCTTACCATCAGCAGGTCGCCGCGAAAACCAATGTGCGCTTGCAGCAAGACCTAGTGCAAATGCGTCTGTTGACATATGGCCGGCATCAGCAATGAGAGCCAGAGAGTCGGAGAAAATGCCCCCAACTATTTCAACCACCATGAACACCAGCGTCACACATAGCGCTGCAAGCAGGCGCACTATATCAGTGTTCTTATCGTGATGATGATGGTGGTGATGGCCACACTCAGTCACTGAACTGTCCTTATGATCTGACAAACCGAATACTAAGTCTTAACGTGTAGGTTTGCTGTATCCCAACCCAAATACATACCACATCTACGCCGTGACATTAATCGTGATACCCTCCTGCGGCAACACTATAAGAGATTTAAGTCCCATGAATCCTCATAAATGCGTGAAATGAGATAAAGTGACACCATAATAACTGTAATAAAATTAGTGACGTGATAACATACACCCTATATGACGAATGCCATAGGCTGTATAAATCCCTGAGTACGGGATTGCAGGCTTTTCGGGGTAAGGTATTGCAATGATGAGGCCCTCTCTCGATACAGGCACTTTTTTGGGGTAATTTAGGGGATTTTGGGCGTTGTTTTCTGACCCGGGAAATATTCTCGCTATTGAAGCGAGCTTACTTGCAGCTTTTATAAGCGCTGGGGGTTTAGTTTCTATGGCAGCATTCGGCGATCTTGGACGCCGTTACAGCCCTTATATATCTGCATTTGCTGTCGGTGTGCTTGTTACGACAACAATCTTCCACCTTTTACCTGAAGGATATGAACTGACATCTCGCATCTGGCAATGGGTCGCTCTTGGGTTCGGAGTGTTCTTCGTGATGGGCTTTTTGTTACGCATTTTAACAAGTGGGCAATCTCTTAACACCGACCTTGCATTCGCATCTTCTTCGATCATAGCACTTGGTACGCATTCGTTCCTTGATGGCATTCTTTATGCGCTGGCATTTCAGGGGGAAGTTTTCACGGGTTGGATGACAGTGCTCGGTCTACTCGTTCATGAACTTCCCGAAGGCATTATCATCTATTATCTGTTGCGAGAATCCCGTTTGAGTAGCTTAAGTGCATTTGTGGTGGCGTTCTTTGCAGCTTGTGCAACCACAGTTGCAGGTACGTTTGCCGCCCTTAGTTTTATCAATCTCGCTTCCGCAAGTCTGGCAGTGATGATGGGCATCACGGCAGGTGCTTTCATTTACATCATGATTTTTCATCTGGCACCTCACGCTGCTATGGCACCTGATCGTAGAGGGTATCTAGCAGCAAGCTTGGGTGTCGCTGTCAGCGTTGCATCGCTGATCATCGAACATCTTTAACCCATACCCTTACTTGGCGCGACAACCTGCAATACCCGCAATTGGTGTCACAAGTGTTGGACTATCGGGTTGTTCAATCGATATAACCCCGCGCTCCAAGTATGTACCGCCATCAAAGCCCTGCCCAAACTGGAGCTCAACAGAAACTTCTATGTTGGCGCCAGCCGCAAAACTTTGAATTGGAAAAATCCCAAAGGAAGCATTTCCGCCAACATTGACCCTAATCAATTCATAAGGA
>CAZGVP010000295.1:0-4135 GCA_964529135.1 uncultured Caulobacterales bacterium
CACGGACTGGCTTGACGGCTACGTGGCTCGTGCCCGAAATGAGGTCAGTGTGCTAGGCGCCGCACTTGATCCGCTAGCGGATAAAATGCTGACAGCAGCAGCACTCTTGCTTTTGGTTTATGCAAACATGTTGACGGGACCTGCCATTATTGGAGCATTGATTATCCTGTTGCGCGAGGTATTGGTAACAGGTCTTCGCGAATCAATTGCCATGCAAGGTGGTAGTTTACCAGTAACAAAAATCGCAAAATGGAAGACAGCGTTTCAGATGGTAGCCATAACCGGATATTTAGCCATAACACCAGATATTCAAGAAGGCTTATTATCCGCCAATTTTCAACCATTGATTTCCGGTATCTTCTGGATGGCTGTGGTCCTTACATTTTGGACCGGAGCAGACTATACTAATCGCGCTATAGGGTACCTGCGCACGATTAAATAATCACTTGATCTGTAGAATTAATGGACCAACCTTAGCAAAAAATAATAACGGACCAGAAGCCATAGCGAGATTAAGCATTGTCAAACCCCTCTGGCGATACAAGCCATATCGACGAAAGCGCCCCCCATATATTGGTGGTGGATGATGACGATCGAATTCGCGATCTACTCCATAAATACCTGTCTGATAATGGTTTTCGCACCAGTGTCGCTAGTGATGCGCGCGAAGCAAGGCGTCTATTGGGAACCATTGATTTTGATCTACTCATCCTTGATGTGATGATGCCAGGTGAATCTGGATTTGACCTCACTGAGAAAGTTCGCTCAGCATCAAATGTACCCATACTTCTTTTAACAGCACGCGGTTTACCAGAAGATAGAATTGAAGGGTTGGAGCGCGGTGCTGATGATTATCTCCCCAAACCGTTTGAAGCCCGTGAACTCTTACTAAGGGTGACTAGCCTTTTACGCCGCTCAAAACCACAACGTGAGAAACAACGTGCAGTAACGTTTGGTACTTGCAGGTTTGAACCAGAGCGCGGAGAATTGAGGCGCGCCGGAGATCTCATCAAACTAACGTCCAGCGAGCTAGCGCTCTTACGAGCTCTTTCTCGAAAACCAGGAGAAGTTATCTCCCGCACATCTCTGGCGATGCAAACTGAAACAGCCCTTGAGCGGTCAATAGATGTACAAGTCACACGATTACGAAAAAAAATTGAAGATGATCCACGTACGCCAATATACCTCCAGACAATTCGTGGCATCGGTTACACATTGATGGCAGATTGATTCCAATGTTACGCCGCTACCTCCCCAAAAGCCTCTACGCAAGGACGGTCTTAATTGTAATCCTGCCGATATTTATCATGCAGGCTTTTGTTACTTACTTCTTTTTTGCCCGACACTGGGAATTGGTGACCGCGAATCTATCAGCAAATGTTGCTGGCCAGATCGCATTGTTGACGGACGAATACGCAAGTGCTGACACCACTCAATCCAAAGAAAGATTGTTTGCCCACGCCGCAGAAAACCTCGATATACCAATACGCTTTGAAGTCGGACGTACGGTTCCTAATGTTGATAAACTGTCTGTCTTTAATGTCTATAACTCGACCTTTGACCGGGAGTTATCATCGCGTATCGACAGAGCCTATTGGTTTAATACATCAAGTTGGCCTGCCTATGTGGAAGTTCGCGTCCAGATGGATGATGGATATCTAGTTTTCCTGCCATTGCGAGAAAGAGTTTTTGCGACAACCGGGCCAATTTTTGTTTTATGGATGATTGGAGTTACACTACTGCTAGGCTGGGTTGCCATTGTATTTCTCAGAAATCAGGTACGCTCGATCTTACGTCTTGCCAATGCTGCTGAGGCTTTTGGGCGTGGGCGTGACGCACCTGATTACCGTCCCACAGGCGCAACAGAAGTTCGGCGTGCTGGATATGCCTTTATAGCCATGAGAGAACGCATTAACAGGCACATTCGTCAACGTACCGACATGTTAGCAGGCGTCTCTCATGATTTGCGCACTCCCCTGACACGCCTGAAGCTTGCGCTTTCCATGATGGAACAGTCCCCAGAAATTAATGACACTCGTAAAGATGTTGATGAAATGGAGCAAATGCTGGATGAATATCTTGTGTTTGTTCGCAATCAGTCAATTGAGGAAGAAACAGAAACCGTTCTTCTCCATGAACTCCTTACAGAAATTATTTCACAGACGGCTCGCGCTGGTAAGCCCGTGAATATAACACCGCCTGCTGAAAATATCGAAGTAACTCTACGTCAAGCGTCGATTCGACGAGCAATAGAAAACCTGTTAAACAATGCCCATAATCATAGCCACCATGTTTGGCTCAGCACGAATTCTATCGAGGGAAATGTCGAAATCATAATTGACGATGATGGCCCCGGTATAAATCCTGATCAATATGAAGAGGTGTTTAAACCCTTCACAAGACTAGATGAAGCACGCAATCAAAACCAGTCCGGTGTTGGGTTGGGCCTTTCGTTGGTAAGGGATGTTGCCCGCGGTCACGGCGGAGACATTACTCTTGCCCGTGCACCACAAGGTGGGTTACGCGCTACTCTGCGGCTACCAGTTTAACCCCGACTTGATCGGAGATTGATTGTACCTGCTTAGGTTTTATCCTCGTTAATTTATAGATAGCAGACTCAATCAAAGGGAAAAATTGGATTTTTTCGAGTATCGGATTCATATAGTCTGTCATAGTGCAGAAAAACTTATCCTTGTTGCCTCGATGATGGCACCAATGCTGTCTTCCAGACTGGATAACACCCAAAAGCTGTAGTTTCGTAATAAGCGGGCCATTTTGTTTTGCAGTACGATGCGCCCAATAATGAGCCTGTGTCGGCATGAATGAGGACGCAACAGTAAATCCACCAGTAAACCAATTCAACGCCCCAGTCGCCCAAAACAAAACTCCGCACATGGTTGCAACCGCAAAACTGGCCCAGTTGCGAAGAAGAAAACCATCATCTGTAAAGGAACGCGGTGTCACATGATGAATATCATTTGGCTTTACAAAAATATCACCAATAATTGGCCAATGGCGTTTGCAATAACGGTCTTGAAACCAGTGGATCACACCAGACAAGAAGTCAGCGAGTAACCAAGCAAGGATGATTTGACTACTAATCCAGATAATTACTGTACTATACTGTAAAAAAGGAATCACTTCTTACCTCTGACCACAACTAGTACCATTCAAATCAGAAGACTTTGACCAGCACCATCCCCCATTTTAGGTAAGATTTATATACTCTACACTGATAGGTCAATTGCTTTTTGAGTTGCTTTTTGCACGGCATCCCGAAGTAAATTCCGAAAACCCTTTTCACTATCAAGTACACTAAGTGCAGCAGCGGTAGTTCCTCCTGGGGAGGTTACGGATTCTCGAAGTGTGCATACATCGCGCGGATCTAACTCTAACAAGCGCCCTGCCCCCACTGCCGTTTGCCTTGCAAGATGCTGCGCCGTTATCATATCTAGCCCAACCTTACATCCTGCTTCGGCCAACGCCTCTGTGAGCAAAAAGAAATAAGCTGGACCGCTACCCGATACAGCAGTTACAAAATCAATACCGGCCTCACTCTCAACCCAGGCAACCTCACCCACAGCCTGCATCAGCGTTGAGGCGATTTCACGCTCTTTGTCACTAACATCAGCGGTTGCATAGAGACCTGTCATCCCCGCCCCGACACTGGCAGGAATATTTGGCATCGTGCGAATAATCTTCTTTGCTCCACCAAGATCACTGGCGATTGATGCGACTGATGCGCCAGCCATTACAGAAATACATATTGCTGTGCCCGCATAGCTTACGAAATTTGGCAAGATAGCGTTCGCCATTTGGGGTTTTACTGCAAATATCAAAACATCAAATTTTGATTGATCTGGGATTTCCTGCTCAGTTGAAAGCAATAAAACTTTATTCAGTTTGCAAAAATCAGTAACAGCCCCATTGGCAGTAGGATCAATAACAATTGACGATGATCCAATTGCCTCTTCATTGATCCAGCCACGCAAAAGCGCACCACCCATGGAGCCAGCGCCCACCAGAAGTATCGTTGGTTTATCTGACATGGTTTTATTGTCATCCTGCTCGCTATTGCGGGAGAGAATCAGGCGCTGCCCGCCGTTTCAAACATTGAAGATTGTAACGCGTCTTC
>CAZGVP010000296.1:0-4113 GCA_964529135.1 uncultured Caulobacterales bacterium
GGTGACCCAGAAGGATGGGCGTCGATGTAGCTCGGCGCGAGCATATTTAGAGGTTGCGCGTGAAAGGCCTAACCTTGAAATAATCTCTGATGCCTATGCGCAAAAAATCACATTCACACAAAAAATGGCTGACGGGGTGATTTTTCGCCAAGGGCGTGATTTGAAGCGGGTTACTTCAAGAAGAGAAGTGATTGTTAGTGCGGGTGCTTTTCAATCTCCACAACTCCTGATGCTGTCTGGAATTGGTCCGGCAGGTCATCTTCAAAATCATGGTGTTGATGTTATTGTTGATCGTGCCGGGGTTGGTGCAAATCTACAGGACCATGTTGATTATACTGTCCTTAGACGAACAAAATCACCTGATGCAATTGGATTGACATTTTCAATGGCGAAGCGTGCGTTGCCGATGTTCAATGCTTTCCGCAAAGAGGGGCAAGGCCCACTTACATCTAATCTCGCTGAGGCTGGTGGATTTTTGAAATCCCAGCCCGGACTGGATGAGCCTGATATTCAATTGCACTTTGTACCAGGGTTAGTGGACGATCATGGACGTAAGAAGCATTTGGGTGGTGGGGTATCCTGCCATGTTTGTGTATTACGTCCTAAATCACGCGGTACGGTCCGTCTTGGTTCTGGCGATCCGGCTGCAGTGCCGGTCATTGATCCGAAATTACTCAGTGATTCCGATGATCTTGACGTGCTAGTGCGCGGTGCAAAAATGATCCAGCGTATTTTTGATGCGCCAGCATTTGCAGAACACAATGGCAAACAGATGTATTTGGATGAAGGGGCTGATGAGGCTGCTTTGATTGAAGATATTCGCAACCGAGCGGAAACTGTATACCATCCTGTGGGAACATGCCGGATGGGAAGTGATGCAGATGCTGTCCTTACACCCGATTTAAAGGTTAACGGAGTGACTGGCCTCAGGGTGGTGGACGCTTCTGTGATGCCAGAGCTAGTTTCGGGTAACACCAATGCGCCAACCATTATGATCGCAGAAAAAGCAGCGGATATGATCCGAACTCAGTAGGAAGCAACTTGGGTGGGTTAAGATTCAGGCCAGTTTGTGTAGAGTGTTAGAATATTTTGGGTGCGCAGTACGATTCTTGCTTGTCATTGGAAAACATCCATTGGCCCCAATGCTGACACGCGCTAATGGGATAGTCAGATAGTGCGATATAAGCAGAAGGCAGAACACCCATGTGCGGTATTATTGGTATTCTCGGAAAAGAAAATGTAGCTGAGGCAATTGTAGCTGGCCTGAAGCGATTGGAATATCGCGGATATGATAGCGCCGGTATTGCGACTTTGCGGGAGGGTAATATTGAGCGCAGGCGCGCCACTGGTAAATTAAATGAATTGGCTAAAGTGTTGGCGAAAGACCCTCTTGTTGGCATAACGGGCATTGGTCATACTCGCTGGGCTACACATGGCAGCGTAACGGTAGAAAATGCCCATCCCCATGCAACAGAACGATTAGCCCTGGTCCATAATGGGATCATCGAAAATTATGCAGAATTGCGAGAAGAATTAAAGAAGGCGGGCGTTAGTTTTACGTCTCAGACTGATACTGAAGTCTGCGCGCAGTTGATAACGCATTTGATGGAGACAGAAAACCTGCCTGCGCAGGATGCGTTTGCTAAAGCACTGATTCGTCTGCGAGGGGCTTTTGCTCTTGCAGTGATCATTTCTGGCGATGAAGATATAATGTTATGCGCGCGACGGGGGCCACCTTTGGCGATCGGGCATGGTGACGATGAAATGTTTGTCGGCTCTGATGCCTATGCCCTTGCACCTTTTTCTAATCGCGTCACTTATTTGCAAGATGGCGATTATGCGATTGTCACAAGGTCCTCTGTTGAAATACGTGATGAAAGCGATCGAATAGTAAAGCGCGATACAGTGATTTCCTCTGCAGCAGATACTATGGTTGATAAAGATGGGCATCGCCATTTTATGGCCAAGGAAATTCACGAACAACCCGAAGTCGTTGCACATACGTTATCGCGCTATGTGGATCCGGCAGAGGGAACAGTACATTTGCCAGACGGCGCATTTGATTTTGCTAGCCTCAATCGTCTGACTATTTCTGCTTGTGGAACAGCTTACTATGCCGGGCTTGTGGCGAAATACTGGTTTGAAGAATGGGCCGGGTTGCCGGTGGAAATCGATGTCGCCTCAGAGCTTCGATATCGAAATGTGCCGTATGCTGATGGTGGAGGCGCTTTATTTATCTCTCAATCAGGAGAGACAGCTGATACACTTGCTGCATTAAGGCAGGCAAAAGAGCAGGGCCAGCGAATCGCGACGGTTGTGAATGTGGAAGAGTCCAGTATTGCCCGTGAAGCTGATATTATTTTCCCGATGGCAGCGGGACCAGAAATCGGTGTTGCTTCAACCAAAGCTTTTACCTGCCAACTTATTGCATTGGCGGCGATTGCAATTGCAGCGGGGCGTGCCCGTGGTCGACTTACTAAAGATGAAGAAAAAGAACTGGTCACAAAACTGCTCGAAATACCACGTTTGATGACACAAGCTTTGAAGTCATCTTCGAAGATAGAGGCGATTGCCCGAGATATCGCCAAGGCCAGTGATGTTTTGTATATTGGGCGCGGTGTGCAATTTCCCATCGCCATGGAAGGGGCCTTGAAACTTAAGGAAATCTCTTACATTCATGCAGAAGGGTATGCTGCGGGTGAATTAAAGCATGGGCCTATCGCTTTGATTGATAAAATGCTTCCTGTTGTCGTGATTGCACCGCCAGACCGACATTTTGAGAAAACGGTTTCCAACATGCAGGAGGTGATGGCGCGCGATGGGAAAGCGATACTGATTTCTGATGCAGAGGGCATTAAACGTGCGGGAGCTGATGTTTGGGCGAGTATTGAGGCACCAGCTTGTCACCCTTTATTGGCACCGCTTGTATATACAGTGCCGATACAGTTATTAGCGTATTTTACTGCAACCACTAAGGGAACGGATGTGGATCAACCGCGAAATCTTGCAAAATCTGTCACGGTGGAATGAGATATAATCATGAATAATAAGAACATTGTAGTTGCTGGTGGTGCAGGTTATATCGGCAGCCATGTGTGCGTTGAGCTTCTGGAAGCTGGCTATACTTTACTGGTCATAGATGATTTTTCAAATTCGCATCCGCAATCGCTGGAACGCGTTATGGAAATATCAGGTATTAATGACCGTGATAGATTGCAGTTAATGCGAAGCGATATGGCTGATGCAAGTCAATATGATGATATTATCAAGAGGGTGAGCGTATTCGCTCCATCAGGTGCTATTCATCTTGCGGGCTTAAAGGCTGTTGGCGAATCTGTATCAGAGCCTGGGCGATATTATCACACGAACATCAATTCTACGCTGACATTAATTGATGCCTTGAAAGCTGCGGGCGCGAAGCGAATTGTGTTCTCTTCTTCTGCAACCGTATATGGTGATCATAATAATAGTCCTGTGGACGAGACTGGCAAGACCGGGCCTACAAATCCTTATGGTCAAACCAAGTTTATGATCGAACAGATTTTGGCTGATGTTGCGGTGTCAGACCACGAATGGAAGATATGCAATCTGCGTTATTTCAACCCAGTGGGCGCACATATATCAGGGAAGATTGGTGAAGATCCGAACGATATTCCCAATAACCTTTTTCCATTTATTGCTCAGGTTGCTATTGGTCGCCGAGATAGATTGTCAGTTTACGGTAATGATTACCCAACAGTTGATGGTACGGGCGTGCGAGATTATATCCATGTATGCGATCTTGCGAACGGGCATCTCAAAGCACTTGAATATTTAGAGGGCTCACATTCTTCTGGCGTGAGCTGTTTTAATCTCGGTACTGGCAAGGGATTGTCAGTGCTTGAGGTTGTTAGTGCCTTCGGTAAAGCTGCTGATCGTGATATTCCTTATGAGATAGCGCCAAGACGAGATGGTGATATTGCAGAGATTTTTGCTAATTCCAGCTTGGCTAATCAACATCTCAATTGGCATGCAACCAAAACATTAGAAGATATGTGCACTGATCACTGGCGATGGCAATCAGATAACCCGCAAGGTTACAAAGATTAGACTATTTGAGGCGGGTGACAACAT
>CAZGVP010000297.1:0-4109 GCA_964529135.1 uncultured Caulobacterales bacterium
GATTGGCCGTCTCGCGCTGCTCCTCGATTTATTATATACGCTCGGGTTCCGGTGGGGCTGCGGCGGTAATTACATATATTACTAGCGATAAGGGCTTGTACCCCGTTGCGTGGCTATCTATGATTATGGTTTTTTATATCTAGGGAACTATATTATGGCTATTGCTCTTCTTTGCGTCGGTCTTTTGGGGCTTCTGGTTTTCATCCTTGGACTGAATGTATCGCGGGAGCGAAATTCCGTAATTCTGACGCAACACGAAGCAGAAGCAGACCCAAAAAGTAGCTTGCGCAGGGCAATGCGTGCGCACGGCAACTGTATTGAATATGTACCAATGTTATCATTGATGATTCTTGCGCTTGGTCTGCGTACACCAATTATGCCATGGTGGTTAGGGGGGGTTATGATTGGCGCTGTTGCGTTTCGGTATATTCATGCCTTCGCGGTGATTTCCAGTAAAGGCATTTATGATACAACACCCCTGAAGGTCATCGGTGCTGCCGGTACGTATTTAATGGGTACTATCATTGCATTGATTTTGATTGCTCGTGCGATAGCGCTGTTTTAGGCTGATATTGGTTCACCAACCCATGTGGTTAGTGCGACCCAACACAAATTATTTTTCAAAATCTCGTGCTATTTACAAGAAAATCAGTGCCAACACAAATTTA
The DNA here is from genome assembly GCA_964529135.1 of uncultured Caulobacterales bacterium. Taxonomy (GTDB): domain Bacteria; phylum Pseudomonadota; class Alphaproteobacteria; order Caulobacterales; family Parvularculaceae; genus CALLPQ01. The sequence continues at coordinate 669 of CAZGVP010000297.1, forward strand.
GATTAATCAGTTGTTAAACATCTTTGTTGATGAAAAGAAACGATAATTTTCTTGGAGTCAAAGAATGATACGTACATTGAAAGCGTCTTTATTTGGGTTAGTGATGCTGAGTGCCAGTGCGCCAGCGGTTGGACAAGATGCACCTGATTTGTCCCTGGATATGTTGCCAGATATCGCGCGCGAAATGCTCGATGAGGCAGCAAAGAAAGGTGACGCTGCTGCTGTGAATGCTGTTGCTGACGCGACCACGGCGGTGCTCCCGAGTTTTGCCGAAGGGATTGCGCAATACCAGGCATGGACGCTGCAACAATTGGCCGTGAATGCAGATAACACGGAAGCAGTTGAGAGTACTGTTGCTGATGCTTCTGATGCAGTTGATGCAAAGGATGGAGAGGCGGCGAGTGACACCGTGGTTGCCGCAACTGATGAGGTGGCGCCTGAGGTTAGAACAGGCTTTTTTGCTCTTGAGCCCTGGACAGGTAATGTTGGTTTGTCCGCGATCAATTCAACCGGGAACTCGGTTAACACATCAGTGGGATTCGCGTTGAATGCCAAACGTGAGGTCGGAAAATTTACTCATAATGTTGCGGGTTACTTTGATATCGCCCGCGCAGGTAATCCGGCAATTGATCCTGATGTGGTTGATGACAGCGTGCTCACACAAAAACGTTGGGGTGCGTCATACCAACTTGATTATGCGATTTCTGATCGGTTAAATGCTTTTGGTCGTTTTTCCTACGATGAAGATCAATTCTCTGGATTTGACTACCGCTTGTTTAGTGGCGCCGGCCTTGGCTATTTTGTGGCAAAAAGTGACCCATTTACATGGAAAGTGGATGCTGGCCCTGGTTATCGTTACTCCCCCATTGATGATACTGATGAAGTGCAGAGTGAGTTTGCATTATATGCAGGTAGCGATATTGACTGGGTCATTCGTGAAGGGTTGACTTTTACATCAGACATAGGTGTTACGTGGACATCGCCATCCACGACTATTGAGGCAACTCATGGTATTAATGCAGCTTTATGGGGTGGTTTCGTAACCGGTGTGTCCTATTATTTTCGTCATGAAACTAATCCTCCATTGGGGCGTGTGCAGAACGACACTGTATTGCGTGCTACTCTTGGCTACGGTTTTTAATTCATGAACTGAACTTCGCTACATCACTGAATTTAAATTAGGGCGCATCATAGCGCCCTTTTTTATGGTGTATTGCTAGGGTGTTTTATGTTTAAGAATAAATTTTGCGCTGTCGCGAATGGTTTCGATTGCCTCGGGCAATAATGGATAAAAGACAGGCCAGACATGAACTAAATTATCATGGCTTGTGAATTCAACGTTAACACCGGCGGCCTTGGTTCGTTGCGCAAGGCGCGTGGAGTCATCGTATAGAATTTCACTGGAGGACGCAAAAATCCGTAATGGCGGTAATCCATCCATATTGCCGTAAAGAGGTGAAACCCGTGGATCTTTCACATCAAGCTCGCCAGCATAATATTTTGCGCCAATATAAATAGAGTCAAGCTGAAACATCGCATCTTTTTCAGCGTTTGTTTTTGCACTTATCCCTTCAATGGAAAGATCTGTATAAGGTGAATAAAGGACAGCGCAAGCTGGCATGGGTAAATGTTGCGCCTTGATGGTTTGCAGGGTTGCCAGTGCTAACCCGCCGCCGGCTGAATCGCCTGCCAGGGAAATTTTTGAGGAATCATGACCTTGATCCAGTAGCCATTGATAGGCCGCCAAGGCGTCTTCGATAGCGGCCGGGCAAGGGTGTTCAGGGGCAAGCCGGTAATCTACCGAGAATAACGCGGCGCTTGTCTCTCGTGCCAGAGCGTAAGTTAAGTTACGGTGGGTATGCGGTGCACCAAAAACATAACCTCCCCCATGAAAATAAAGGATCACATTATCTGTTTCGTCATTTTCTGGTTTATGCCATTCGCCGTTAATTGGGGTAGTTACTGACTCTCGCGTGATGCCGCGTGGTAGAAATGATATGACTTTGCGTTCAAAAACCCGCCGAATTTCCTCCGCCTCCATATCGTGTAGCGGTAACGACTTAATCGTTTTGCGGACAAATCGGTTAACAAGTTTTGCGCGTAGGCTAGGCATATACATCTCCTGCGGGGAACCTAGCGGATTATGATGTGGGTGCGCCAGATAGATTAACAGTTACCAGTTGTGTGGTGGCCAAAAATCAACTCGTTAACAGTCCGATATATTGTCCAGTCACAAGTCCCGCCAAAAGTAACAAAAGAGCAAAGGTCATGACCATGCCCAAGACGCGCAAAATCATTGGCCCCTCATTGCTGGAAAACCCAATGAAGTGAAAAACACGTGATGTGATGAAGAGTAGGCCAAATATATGCACACCAATCGCAGGTAAACCGTTCATTTCAGCGACGACTAAAAGTAACAGAATTATCGGTGTGTACTCAATGAAATTCCCATGTACGCGGATAGCCCGTTCAAGATCAGGGTTGCCGCCAGTACCGATAGAAATTTTGTCGCCGCGACGAATACTGATTACCCGTATGGAAAGAAAAACCAACATTACTGCCGCAAATGAAAGGTAAAGCCCGGTGATCATGGTCGAAGCCTTTTTGAGAAATGTTCTAGGTCATTAGTATAGGCATTGAAAGACATGGCGTCACCATTGTAAAGAGCACTACAATAATCGCCGCATCCTAAAAAAGATCGAGCGTATAGATGAGGAGCGGCACGAGGCGGCCAATCCGACTATAATAATATGATCGAGATGGAATAGCTCACACCTCGTGCCCAACATCTTACCAGCTAGCACCCACGCGGCCCATCATTCGATGGTGCACTCGGTTAAACGCGGCCAACTGGTCCGGACTCCTCACTCCTCCGTAAATGGATCGAGGCTACCCGGTGCTGGTTCCATCCTGCTGATAACGGTCGACAACATCCTCACATGGATAGAACGAGATTGACTATAAGGGCATTTTGGAGGTGGGGGATAAAATAATTTTCATAAAATTTGACACCCAACTGTAGTCTGATCATTTGCGTTATTCTTTGTGTCAGTCACATACTCTTCGCTTACGCGGGGATGACTATCCTCGTGTGGTATCGCATCAAAAGTAGAATTGAGATATTTTGATGAAACTAAATCACAGAAAATTATGAGAGTGCAATGAAGATGAGGGTAAGGTATTTTTTCGTCACAATTCCCCATTTGCCTTCTTTACAGCCTCAGCTTGCAAATAAACCTCAGAACCCATTTCCTTAAATTTCGTGCTCATCTCTGCCATGCCTTTTTCGCTCATTTCTGCGAGGTCTTTTTTCTCATTGTCAGAAAGGCCATCGGCGTAATCGCGCACATCCTGGGTGATTTTCATGGAGCAGAATTTTGGTCCGCACATGGAGCAAAAATGCGCCACCTTGTGGGCTTCTTTGGGCAAGGTCTGGTCGTG
>CAZGVP010000298.1:0-4076 GCA_964529135.1 uncultured Caulobacterales bacterium
CTACATCTCGGTAAACTATCTGGGGCACATGATTGAAGAATACTTCGGATCAGGTGATCGCTGGGGCGTTAACATAAGCTACCTTCGCGAAGACAAACGCCTCGGAACGGGCGGTGCATTGGATTTACTTCCCCAGAATATGCATTATCCATTCCTGGTGATGAACGGAGATTTGCTAACGGAAACAGATTTTCGGGAATTGGCAGCACATCACATTGCAACACAAGCAGCCGCAACCATGTGCGTTCGCGAATATCATACTACAATCCCCTTTGGTGTCGTTAAATTTGAAGGCAGCAATTACCTTGGTACGGATGAGAAGCCTACTCTTAAACATTACATAAATACAGGCGTATACTGCGTCTCCAAGGTTGCAAGAGAACACGTTCCAAGCAATGAGTTTTACGACATGCCAACATTATTTAGCGACCTGGAAGAAGCTGGCAGCCCTTGCTCGGTCCATCTTATTCGCGATAGCTGGATTGATATCGGCTCTATCCCCGAATATGAAGCTGCTCAAAATCAATATGCCGGCGAAGACAAATCCTGAACCCTCTCCGCAACCCGACTATCTTACCCATAATACTCTTCAATAATCACGATACCCGGTGCTCCATCTCCGCCAGAACGGTTCAGGACGAACCCAGGTATCATGCCGCAACCACTTCCCCCGCTACCATACCCAGTCGCGGCGCTGCCGTTCCCATTCTGAAATGGTCCGCCAAGCCCTAAAATCGTATTTCCGCCGTACCCATTCCCGGTCTGAAAAGAGACATCTCCCCTTGTTAATCCCGACCCTCCGCGCTGGCCTAGCAAATTGAGATCACCCCCAGAAGCTACACCACCGGCGCCGCCGGAGAAGGCTGTTGCAGATATACTTGCCTTATCCTCGATAGCACCTTGCCCACCACCACAACTTAGCAAAAGCGTCTCAGAACTAACTGAAGACAAGCCACCCGCTTCGCCATTACGAGCACCTGTGCCAGCTGTTGGTGAAGCACTTCCTCCACTTCCACCGGCACCCACGTCAATTGCATAATGCGGTTCTAGCTGATCGTATGAAATGACCTTCTGGCAAACACCGCCTGCGCCTCCTCCGCCTGCGCCGACAAACTCCTGCGATGTCGACGTAACCGCACCTGCACCGCCGCCGCCGCCGCCAACAACCGTAATCTTTATCGCCTTGACGCCCTCTGGCGGGCTGTAAGAACTTGCGCCGACCCCAAATACGCGCATCTTGCAATCAGTCAAAAGAGTTTGAGGAAACGCACATTCCCCCGTTTCTGAATTCACACGGATTGCCTGCTTAAAATTGGCACCATCAGAAGAGACCTGAAGGCTCAAATCATCATTTCCAAGCAAACCAATTTCCGCCCGAAGGCTATACTCGGTTTGAAGTATTAGACTGGCGGTACCTCCAGATTCTGACTTATTCAAACTCAAGCGTAAGTCACCCGTCCCTGGTGTAATATCATCATGACTAAACAGGATCGCATCACTTTTGACAGCCAGCCTGTTTATCTCATCTGCCTGCGTATTCACTCCAAATTGTGAAGATATAGAAGCTTGCGCTGTAACTTCTTGCCAAGCTTGCCCATCATATACGTAAAGCTGGGCTTCATCCTCAACGAAACAGATAAAACCAACCCCAATATTTATCTGTTCCCAATGACCATTTCTAAATGTCACGACCGATTGAGGCGGAAAGTTCTCCCAGTCCGAGCCAGATCGGTTATCAGGTAAAAGAAAAGCTTGTGCCGTTTCAGGGGCCTCTGGCTGTATCGCCAACGAACGACTAACAAGGCTAAGATTGATAATAGCATCCAGACGGTCCAGGCTCTCATTCATAGTCACATGTTTCTGTGCCTGAGCGGGCAGAATAAAAGACAATCCAAGCCGTGGTGAGGTATCTGATGACATGATGGTATTCCCTTGAAGTTTGCTTGCCGAACAGCATAGTTAAGGTGAACCTCAGGGGGATAAACAATAAGTATCCTCTCTTTTATCGTTGCATTTTGAGCGCCTGTAAGGCACAACATGCCTTGCATATTAAGGCGAGTACATCTTGAAAATTCTACCAAAAACAGCGACAGGGCGAGAGAAATCCTTATTTCAGCCCGATCTGGAAGCAGTCGATCAGGCCATACGTCAAGCCGTAACAGGAAAACGTATTCTCGCCGTCGGCGCCGCCGGCTCCATCGGGTCAAACACTGTGCATACACTGGCCAAATACAATCCCCACACCCTGCACATTATAGATCAGAACGAAAATGCACTTGCCGAGATCGTGCGAGAACTTCGCTCTTCCCCCACCCCCTTTTCGGTTGAAGATTTCCGGACATTGCCACTCGATTATGGCTCTCCAGCGATGAAACTGTTCATGGAAGCAGGTCAACCATATGATCGCATTCTAAATTTCGCCGCCATCAAGCATGTGCGTTCAGAGAAAGATACGTTCTCTATCCTGCAAATGCTCGATACAAATATCGTAAAACAGCATCGATTTAGAGACTGGATTGCCCAAACGTCACCTCATGCTGACTATTTCAGTGTCTCAACAGACAAGGCTGCCAACCCAGTTTCCTTTATGGGAGCTACCAAGCGCATTATGGAACACGTCCTTTTTGATAATGCCCGCGAAATCGGGCTGCAGGGGCGCGTAACCACAGCACGGTTTGCGAATGTAGCCTACTCTAATGGTTCCCTTTTACAAGCTTTTGAAAAGCGGTTGGCGCGCAACGAACCAATTGCCTGTCCATTAGGGATTGAACGGTATTTTGTGTCACTTGAGGAATCCGGTCATATCTGTACCCTGGCAAGTATTATCCCTCCTCACGCTCACATCGCCATCCCTCGCCTCCATCCCAAAGACCATCTTGTACCTCTGCAGTCAGTCGCAGAGGCTTTTCTTGCATTTCACGATCTAACCCCTGAATATTTTGACGACGAGGATGCTGCTTGTGGTGGTGTTGATGAAGCAAAACGAAAAGGGAAATGGCCTTTACTGCTAACACCAGCCAACACAGCGGGTGAAAAGCCTTACGAGGAATTCGTTGGCGATCGAGAAACGACAAAAGAGATAGACCTTTCCCACATGTTGAGTGTTCCATATGCCGGCCTTAGTCATGGCGGATCGGTGCAAGAGCTGGTAAACAATCTCGAACAGATCGTACGTGGCGAGAACCATGATGCATTATCCAAATCCGCAATCAAAACCCTGATAGGCCGGATCGAACCGGACTTTATGCAAAGCCATATCGAGTCCAACCTCAACCTCGATCAGCGCGTTTAAGGCATGCCCATGAACAGAATACCTCTGGCAGTTCCTAATGTTGGCGAGGGCGAGGCTCGCAACTTGCAGCGCTGTATAGACACAACGTTCGTATCATCAGTCGGTGAATTCGTGACTGAGTTCGAAACAAGGGTTGCTACCCTCTCGGGAACAGAAAAAGGCGTTGCAACAGGTGCAGGGACACTCGCCTTGCACATGGCCTTGCACTGCCAAGGTATCGGACAAGGCGATTTGGTCATCCTGCCAAGCTTTACATTCATCGCAAGCGCAAATGCTGTCATGCATTCAGGCGCGCGTCCCTGGTTGTTCGATATTACCCGCGATAGCTGGACGCTCGATCCCCAACAGGTCAGAGCTGCATTGGAAACGCATAGTCATGTTGTCGATAATGTCCTCAGACATAAGGAAACCGGTGAACGTATCGCGGCAATTATGCCTGTTTATACGCTCGGAACGCCAGGTGATATGGAGCAACTTGGTGCAATTGGAAAAGATTACAACTTACCAATCATTGCAGATGCTGCCGCAGCAATAGGGGTGAATTACAAAGACAACCCGATCGGAGATGTCGCAACACTTACCTGTTATTCCTTTAACGGCAACAAAACAATTACTTGTGGTGGGGGTGGAATGGTTGTCGGGAATGATGCCGAATTAATGGCACGTATCAAACATGTTAGCACAACTGCCCGCACATCAGCTGCCTATGAACATGACGAAGTTGGCTACAATTACCGTATGACGAACCTACAAGCGGCCGTCGGCGTCGCACAGCTCGATCGCC
>CAZGVP010000299.1:0-4072 GCA_964529135.1 uncultured Caulobacterales bacterium
AGAGAGTGTTTTGCAAGAATCTCTATCCTTATATGAAGATAATCTTGAAGGGTTGCGGCTGCTGGCAGCTGCGCGTCTGGCCAGTCAGAATTGGCAGGGCGCTCAGGAAGTGGCGCAGTTGATAGAAAAACAAACGAGTGGAAGTGATCCTGGTGTGGAGCGAATTTTAGGCACGGCTGCTGTTGGATTGAAAGATTATGGCGCAGCGATTGAGCAACTTACTGCTGCCAATGATAAGCAACCACTCAGCACACAGCCTTTGGCTACGCTCGTTAGTGCCTATATTGAGGAGGGGAGAGCCGACGAGGCAAAGCAACTCCTTGACCGGATGGCCAGCAATGATCCAAATAATTATGATGTGCGGATACTCCAGTCTCGCGTTGCATTTTCACAAAACCGTCGTGATGACGGCGAATCAATTTTGAACGGAGCTGTTACTCTAGCTCCTGAGCGTATTGAAGCTTACGACCTTCTCTACCGGTATTATCTGCGCACAGATAGACGTCCAGATGCTTTTGCGTTGATTTATCAGGGATTGAAAAAATTCCCTGAAAATTATGGATTGAAGGTTTTTGAGGCAGATATCCTGATGAATGAGCGCCGTTGGGAGGAGGCTATAATTGTTTATGAGACACTCTATAGTCGTAGGCCAGATGATCGGCTTATTGCTAATAATTATGCGAGTCTGTTGACGGATGTCAGGAAGGATGAGCCAAGTCGCAAGCTGGCAGTGAAAATTGCAGAAACACTTCGCGATGTCGACAACCCTTATTTTAAAGATACGTTGGGTTGGGCATATTTTAAAGCCGGTGAATCTCAAAATGCACGCTTGATCTTGGAGCGGGCTGTGGATGAATCACCAAACATTGCTGTGCTGCATTATCATTTAGGCGCTGTCTATCTCGCCCTCGAGAGTAAAGATAAAGCAAAGGTATCGCTTGAAAAATCTTTGGAGCTTGGTGGAGAAGGGTTTGTGCATGAAAAGCGGGCTCGAAAACTACTCGAAAAAGTTTAGTGGGTTCCTCAATGCATTTCTAAAAATGGTGCCTTGTTTGCAGGGAAAGTGGGCTATGGTATCATGGTTTTGAAATGAAGCCACGATTGGTTTTATAAGCGATGTTAATCACTGGATAATATGTACGAAGAGTTTTTTCAACTTACCGAGAAGCCATTCTCCATTCAGCCGGACCCGTCCTTTATGTTCTGGGGACGTAACCATAGGCTTGCTTATGCCATGCTTGAGTATGGTGTCCTGAATAATTCTGGAATTTCAGTTATAACTGGAGGGGTTGGTTGCGGTAAAACAACATTGTTGCATCGCCTTCTTGATCAGCTTGAAGATACGCACACTGTGGCTTTGCTGTCTAATATTCAGCCAGAACGCGGCAATCTGTTGAGTTGGGTTTTGATGGGATTTAACCAGTCCTTTTCCGGGCTCAATCATGTGGAAATGTTTCAGGCTCTGCAAGGGTTCTTCATCGAGGAGTACAGCAAAGGAAAACGTTGTGTCTTGATTATTGACGAGGCGCAGAATTTGACGACAGATATGCTGGAAGAAATTCGCATGCTGTCCAATATTAATGCGGGTCGTGATCAGCTTCTTCAGCTTATTTTAGTCGGGCAACCGCAATTGAAGTCTATGCTTAACCACCCCGATATGCTTCAATTGACCCAGCGCATTGGTTCGGACTTTCATTTAACGCCTCTGAACCCAGATGAAGTTGCGGCCTATATTGATACGCGCCTTCGCGTTGCTGGTGCGACAAGGCCGATATTCTCTGATGGGGCTAAAGCCCTGGTGGCTGATCACTCGCGCGGCGTTCCTCGTGTAATTAATATTTTGTCCGATACAGCTCTTGTTTATGCTTTTTCTTCACAAGAAGAGGTTGTCAGTGAGGAAACTGTCAAGTCACTGATTAATGATAAGCAAAATTTTGGTGTTTTTGGGCTGCCGCAGCATGACGAAAATGCTGGGGAGCCCGCTGCAAAATATTATCTCCCGGCTGATGAGGAAGTGAAAGAGGAAACGGTTTTACCTCAAGTAACGGGTCAGATGGCATTTTTGAAAGATGTTTCTGATGGCTCTGGGGGATGAAAGGAACCGGTTCCTAATCCGGCAGCTATAGGGGCTGCCGCTGACGTTTCGGATAACGACACGTCAAAGGGTGGGAGCGAACGAGGTGGAGATGTCGGGAATGGCGCCCTGGCATCAGTACCTGAAGAACACGAACAGATAATCGATAAAACCACCCAGGAAGCCCTATCGGAAAAGCACCAGTCACTGAATGAAAAAGCGCCGATCCATGATAATGGACGCGATCATTTGGCTCCCTCTGACGTAGTGCGATCAGGGGCCGATGTATTAAGGGGGCATCAGGAAGAGGATCATACGACATTCTCTAATATTGCACCTGTAGGTAAGGTGGGTTTTGTGGTTTTGGAAATGCCTAATGGGCCTTTGCCAGGAGCTGCAATTGAGGATGTAAGCGGAGATTATCCAACTGTATTCGTGACATATAGCGGCGATGCTGCACAGGGGGAAGCGGCTCGTGCGGCGGGCGCTGTTGTGGTCAAAATGCGTGGCGAAAACGAAACCCCGCCAGCTCGATCAAGAAATGCCGGTTTTCGGCAGTTGCGTAAAGTTGCTCCTGATATCGATTATGTTCAATTCCTTAATGGAGATCATTGCATTGCGCCTGACTGGTTAGAAGCGGCTACGGGGTTGTTGGATAAACGTCCTGAAGTTGCCGCTGTTGAGGGGGAAGTTGTTAAAGCTACTAGTTTAACAAAACCTTCTAAGAGGGGCGTTTTATCGGATAATTATGAAACTATCGCTACCGGTGAGAACGTATTAATCCGTGTTAAGAGTTTTGTGGATATAGGTGGTTTGCGAGGAGATCTTGTGGTGGCCGATGTCCAGGACTTTTGCTTACGTACACGTGGTCGTGGCCGCCATATTTGGCATATCAATATGCCTATGGCGCTATCATCAAGCCGCAAAATTGGTTTTGGTGGTTGGTGGAAACATGCTCATGGTCAGGGTTTTGAACATGCATATGCTGCGGCGCTTCATGGCATCCCACCTGAGCGATATCGTGTGACAGAAATGCGCAGAGCTGTTTTGTGGGGGGGGGCATTTCCATTTATTTTGCTAGTTGTTGCTGCTAGCGTAACAGCGTTATTCTATTATGCTGTCACTTTTACAGCGCCTATTTTTGCAGGGATAGCGGTATTGGCTGCAGGTTTGCTGGTTTATCTCGTGAAGGCGATAATACAAAGTTCGCAAAATACATCTGGCCGTAAACCGGGTTTGCTGAATAGTATTCAAGCAACTGTTGCTCATATCCCTGAATTTTTTGGGGTACTTAAGTTTATGAGTTGGCGACGTAAGCAGGCATCCCATGATTAATGTAAGACAAAGTCCCCCTGTAGGAATATTTTGTTTTTACCATGATTAGTATTATTCTTACCCTTGTTGTTGCTGTGATATTAGTACCGACTGGGTTCTTTTGTATCGAAGTTTTAGGTTTTTTCCTGCCCAACCGGAAAATTGAGCAAAAGCAGAGTGCTCGTTCAGAAGCACTCCATAGTGTTGTTATTATCCCCGCCCATAATGAGGGTCAAAATATCGTCCCGACGCTAGAAGCTTTGTTACGTGATCAAGTGAATAATCAGGATGTTTTGGTAATTGCCGACAATTGCACGGATGATACGGCTGAAATTGCCAGGGCTACGTTGAGTGGACTAGATCATTGCTCTGTTATTGAGCGGCATGATGAATCATTACGAGGTAAAGGGTTTGCGCTTGATTTTGGCTTGCAAGCCATCAGTGATTCGCCGCCCGATGTTGTGATTATTATGGATGCTGACTGTCTTCCCGATATTGGGGCAATGAACGAGCTCACCCATTGTGCGGCAACTACAGGGCGCCCAGTACAATCCATGTATTTAATGAATGTGCCTAATAGTGTGGGGGGCATGGAGCTACCAAAATTGCAGATTGCAGCATTTGCATGGCTGATAATGAATAAAGTCCGCATGACCGGGTTGTTTAATCTATTCAATGTGACCC
>CAZGVP010000300.1:0-4052 GCA_964529135.1 uncultured Caulobacterales bacterium
TATTATTTTTGTCGACCCTCTTTGTAGAAACTTTACGAGCAGAACTGGATGATTCCGCAATCGCAGCAACAGCCTATCCGGAGTTCGTGACCTAGTTTTTTGTGAGAGTAATTAAGTCAGTGACCTCCAGCAGAGGTGGAGGTTGTTGATGGAATAATAAAGGGGGCGAGTAAACCGCCCCCTTGCCATCAGTTTAACAAATGTAAATTTTACTAATATCTATATTGATCTGTTTTATACGGACCATTGACAGGTACGTTGATATAATCAGCTTGTTCCTCTGTCAAAGTAGAGAGCTTAGCTCCAACTTTTTTCAAGTGAAGCGCTGCTACTTTTTCATCAAGATGCTTTGGTAGAACATAAACTTCATTCTTATAATTTCCACCATTGTTCCACAACTCCATTTGAGCCAGTGTCTGATTGGTAAAAGATGCAGACATCACGAATGATGGGTGCCCCGTAGCATTACCAAGATTAACCAAACGACCTTGCGATAAAAGGATCATACGATTGCCAGTAGGAAATTCAATCAGATCGACTTGATCTTTCACGTTTTTCCATTTGAAATTTTTCAAACCTTCAACCTGAATTTCATTATCAAAGTGGCCAATATTACAAACAATCGCCATATCTTTTAATTTGCGCATATGGTCGACAGTCAGAATATCTTTATTACCTGTCGCTGTAACAACAACATCAGCACGGTGAATATCTTCTTCAAGTGTTACAACTTCAAATCCATCCATGGCAGCTTGTAGCGCACATATTGGATCAACTTCTGTAACCATCACACGTGCACCAGCTCCGGCCAATGATTGTGCGGACCCTTTGCCTACATCACCATAACCGCAGACAACGGCTTGCTTACCGGCCAACATCACATCCGTACCACGCCGAATCGCATCGACCAGTGATTCACGACATCCATATTTGTTATCAAATTTGGATTTGGTCACACTGTCGTTAACATTGATCGCAGGGAAAGGAAGCGTGCCTGCTTGCTGGCGCTGATACAAACGCAACACACCAGTTGTGGTTTCTTCGGTTACGCCTTTTATGTTGGCTTTAACTGTTGAATACCAATTAGGGTTTTTCGCAATACGGCGTTTAATCGTAGCAAAAAGTGCTTCTTCTTCTTCATTTTCAGGATTGTCGAGGACAGATGGATCTTTTTCAGCATCGGCACCAAGCAAGATCAAAAGCGTCGCATCACCACCATCATCGAGAATCATATTCGCTGTTTCGCCATTGGGCCATTCGAAAATACGGTCAGCCAAATCCCAATATTCCTGCAAGCTCTCACCCTTAAAGGCAAAAACTGGCGTGCCAGTAGCAGCAATTGCAGCCGCAGCATGATCTTGTGTTGAATAAATATTGCATGATGCCCAGCGCACTTCGGCGCCCAGTTCCTGCAAGGTTTCAATCAACACAGCCGTTTGAATGGTCATATGCAAAGAACCAGCAATACGCGCACCTTTAAGCGGTTTGCTTGCAGAAAACTCCTCGCGGGTAGCCATCAGGCCCGGCATTTCAGTTTCAGCTATATCGAGCTCAGTTCGACCCCATTCAGCAAGTGAGATATCCTTGACGACATAGTCGTTATCAAGCGGCGCATTCATACTGGTAATTCCTTCATATTGGGCAAATTCTGGCGGCTTATAACAGGGTCGTGGACAGCTGCCAAGAGACATATAAAGATTTCTTTATATGATATTCAATAAATTTTCCAAAATTCGCTGCCAAAATTCATTGAAAGCTTAAAGCTCCAGAAACAAGTTATAGAGTAAATTAAGGGGCAGGATTACTTTAGACAATTTAGAGAAAGCCCATGGAAACCCTCGTTTACATTTCTTCGACCCAACAAAGTATGTCCCAGCAGGAAATTCAAAACATCCTAACGGCATCGAGACGGAACAACGAACGTAACGACATCACAGGGGTCCTTTTATATGCCGAATGCGGGTTTATTCAGGTATTAGAAGGGCGAAAGCACCATATCGATCAAACCTATCGCAAAATTTTATGTGATCCACGCCACAATAATATTCTTGTGCTCTATCGCGAAGCCGTCAACGAGCGTTCATTCCCACAATGGGTGATGGCCTGTCAGGAAATCAAAAACAGCGAAGACTATGATGGGTTATTCACACTAAATCAAAAAAGCCTCTCACAACTAGATCTGAAAAATGCTCGTCGCGATGTATATTCGCTACTTCAATCATTTTTACTGATTCATGCACCTTATATTGCAGCATGAGAGAACAAGGCTAGAAATCTTTCTTCCAATTGGTTGATACAGTCTGATCACCGTTTTGGCGTATATCAGATTCAACGGTAATATTATCTGTCACTTCATATTCAATGCGTACCGATGCATTCTCGCCTTTAATATCCTGTGTTGCTGATACAAACAGACCGTCTGCTATGTATTTGCCCACAGTTAAAGAGCTTGCTCCACTCTCGGGATCGAGATCAACATTTAAAAGATCAAGCCCCGTAGATTGACGAAGCCCACCGAGCACCCCGCCGCCAGCAAACGGCCCTATACCACCAAGGCTGGCAAGGGCTTGCGCTGTTTGAAGAGATTCCAGTGCTGTTAACTCTTCGGAAGGCTTACCAAAGAGAATAAGTGCCATCACATCGCTTGGTGGGCGTGATGGCTCAGAAGTTAACTCAACTTTAGTATCTGAGCCGCGACCGCTAACAGATACAATTGCAGTTGTTTCATTACCATCACTACCGTTAGATACATATTGTGCGATAATGGATACCACAGGGTCGTTGGGAGAGAGGCGATCAAAAGTAACTTCACCTTCAGTCAGGTTAAAACGCCTCCCCGAAAAATCAAACGTGCCACGACGCAATTGTGATTTGCCCAAAACGATCGGCAAACCATCATCACTCGTTACCTGCAGACCAGATTCCCATTCGCTCTCCAAACCACGTCCACGAATAAAAATTTTATCGTTAGCTGTAATTTTAAGGTCGATAGTATGACCCGTTGGAACTGCTTCACCCTCTTCATTCGCTTTAAGGCTATCATTCAATTGGGTATCGTGCTCTAGAGCATAAATGTCCAGACTGTCCTTGATAGAGCTGTCAATAACAGGACTTGGGCTAATCTGTTCAACCACCCTGATGTTTATAAGCCCGGTCTGAGGTGGTGTAATAATCTCGACATTCATTTCACTAAGATTGATCGAACCTGTGATGTTCATTGCATCAAGGGCGCCACTGATATCAATAGTACCAGATGTAACCAGGCTTTCTACAGGTACAGCAGATACAGCCAACTCATTAAGGCCGATAGTGAGGTCAATTAGACTCTTTTCTCCTATCCCCAACTTGCCCTCAACAGTCAATCGATCATCACCAGTTTGCGTAACCCCTCTTGCACCACCATTAAAACTGACCTGACTACCATTTGCATTGTTTATAGCATTCGCTTCTACATGCAGTCCAACCAATGAAAACCCAGTGACTTCATCTGTATACGCCCCTTCTTCAAGGATAGCTTGGCCATCTATGGCTGGCATTTCGACTGTCCCTGCCAAATTTACCAGCATATCCAGGGCCCCTTCCAATCCTTCAAGCCCCTCAGGCAATAATACAGCAACAGTCTCGACGGGGCCCCTATAGGCTATCTCACCCATAAGCGGCCCACTCATATCAACAAAAAGCGTTTCATCTTTAACCAGCTTAGCAGGAAGAGTTACATCCATTTTTATATTTTTGGCATCAGCCTGATTTTTAATATGAAACCTGTCAGCACTCCAGATTAATTCTCCCCCAATTGAAAATGGTTCATTATTATTCCCATTGGCACCCGAACTGGCTTCTCCAGTAGAATGCGCACCATCTTCGGAAAAAACAGACCCCAGCAAAAATTCGCCCTCAGCAATTATCGATTCATCTGTATCAAGAGAGATATCTAATGATAAAACACTATTAGATTGTGGAATCAGGATATCTTTTAACCATGTCCAATATCTCTCTGGGCTTGTTGCCTAAGTGTGAAGACGAATATGAAGGAAGAATTTTTGTTTTACATT
>CAZGVP010000301.1:0-4031 GCA_964529135.1 uncultured Caulobacterales bacterium
CTAAATTATTATAATTTTAATGCCAAGACCAGAATTACTAATTTCTAGCTAAATATAACACCCCCTAATTCCTCGAAAACCCAAACAGGGAGGAATCAGGATTATTTATCCAAAACCCCAGTCCAAACAAAATGATAAGCAAAGTCACCCAAACTGCCAGATTAATTCGACGCGATTTTTCTGCTGATTTTTGCTGCAGCCAGCGTCGCGGTCTTACTCCCTTCCATGCAAAAACAATTTGCGTTGAAAGTAATACGCATACGATATTTAATAGAACCAGGATTGCAGCAGCAGAAGCAAGTTGATACTCACCGGCTCCAAGATAAATAGCCGACGCAGCCGAAGGTGGTAACAAAGCTACCGCAACCATGACCCCAACCAAAGCAGAAGAGATTCCACCTGTCATCGACAACGCTGCTGCAGCCCCTGACGCCAATGCAAGAATAACAACTTCCGGGTTTATGTTAGTTCGTGCAATTAACTCCTGACTTTCTAAATTCACAGGAAATACCACCGCGAGAAAAAATACTGTCGCGAACCCCACTAACAATCCACCAAGGGCAGTACGGGCAGCTTTCAGCATCAACATTCCTGAACCAAGCGCAGACCCAAGACTAAAGCCCAGTATTGGCCCTAATAAGGGCGCTATTACCATCGCAGCGATCACAACGGTCACACTATCTTCATTGAGCCCAATAGCCGCAACTATGGCAGAAAGAATAGTCAACACAATAAAATCCGTATTCAAACGGCTATTGTTAGAAACTTCCTCAACCAATGCCTCACGCATAGCGATTCGATTTTGTTTCTTTTGTGATTGTTGATCCTTGGCGTCTTTCTCTTTTTCAACCCGAGGCAAAGTCGCTTCAACATCCAGTAATACTAACCGCCATTGATCTTTCGTCGCAAACAGGCTTTGGGCCGCATCCATCATTGGTTGTCCTTGCCCATCCTCTAACAGCACCTGAATAGTATCACGCTCCCCGTCGGGCTCAATTTCACGTGACCAATCTATTGCAATTGCATTTTCGACGACTCGCTCAACACGATCGCGATATGATGCCGGATATGAAAGCTGGATAATTTTCATGATTTACCATTAAATTTAGATCTGCAAAACTATGCACTGATCCTATATAAAATTTCAATCATCTGGGCAGAGCAAAATTACTAACAAAAAATTATTCCCGGTTTCATATTGCACAAGTTGGAGCTCACCTCAAAGATACTCCAGAGAATCATTATAAATACCTTGAGTCTATCCAGATGTTTATCTCAGGTTTTTCAACCCATTGATTTTACTGTTTCAATTTCTCTTTTGGATCGCTGTGATCCAAACGACATCCGTATACATAGTACTATCAGACAAAGATTCTCCATGACTTTGAGGATTAGGCCATTTTTTACGAGCCCGCACGCAATAGTGCTGTTTCAGCTTCGCGCATATAATCACGGCGAATGGGCAATGCATCCACTGATTTCGTAAGCTGAAGCTGAAAATTAAAGTGCCCACCATTTCGGAAAGCGAATTCGCTGGTAGAAAGATAAAACTCCCACATGCGACAGAATTTTTCGTCAAACATCTCAGCAACCTCGCCTCGCCGTTCTTCAAACCGGCGACGCCATTCACGCAAAGTGTAAGCATAATGAAGACGTAATATCTCCGTATCAGCAACCCACAGACCAGAGCGCTCAATCGCAGCAAATGTTTCTGACAATGAAGGAGAATACCCACCCGGGAAGATATATTTACGGATCCAGGGGCCAGTAGTATTGGGCGGCGTACGATGGCCAATAGCGTGTATCACTGCCAATCCATCAGGTTTTAGCAGGTCAAAAACCTTATCAAAAAATTCCGTATAATGCGGCACACCAACATGTTCGAACATGCCAATTGAAACGATGCGATCAAATTCCTCACGCACTTCACGATAATCCATCAAGCGAATTTCTACTTTATCTTTTAGGCCTTTTTCTTCAGCACGCGCCAGTGCCAACGCTTGCTGTTCTTTAGATAAAGTCACGCCAATAACACGTGCGTCAAGATGTTCGGCGAGATAAAACGCCATCCCTCCCCATCCGCAACCAATGTCCAAAATGCGCATACCAGACCCAACACGCATTTTCGACGCAATATGGCGCAGCTTGGCGTACTGCGCCTCCTCTAAAGACATATCCTCATTTTCGTAATAGGCACAGGAATAATTCATGCCCTCATCGAGGAACATTTTGTAAAAATCATTAGATAGATCATAGTGGTGCGCAACGTTTTCACGCGCTTTGATCACCGGATTATGTTGTTGAAAACGGCGCATCTTTTTCACTGCACCAGACATAGTTCGCCGAAAGGGGCGTCCCCGTAAATTTTGAGCATTCGTGTGAAAAATCTGGAGGAGATCAGCGATGGCTGTGCCATCCTCGCAAGTCAGTGTACCGTCCATAAAAGCCTCGCCCGCGATCAGCTCCGGATTTAGGAATAATTTTGAATAAAGCGCCGGATCATGTAGGCGCACCACAGATCTTGGTCCCTCACCATCACTACTGCCATGCACGTGTTCAACACCCTCAGCATCAATAAGGGTCAGAGACCCCTTTTTAACGAGCCGCGAAATCATTGCATTCAGCATTTTAAAAGAAGCAGCAATACGACGAGAAGTGAGCGTAGACATCTAAAACGCCTTTCGGGTTTACTATTAGCGGGTCACGAACCCTTATGGCGCAAACAATTGCAATGTAATCATATATTGCGCTTTTACGATAGACTGAATAACACCGCACCCTTTTACAACCCTCATGGCTACATTTGCATCAAGATCAGAACAATCATTACTTCTAATGGAATGATACTCGCCAAGAAAAATTTCATGATTTGTTGAGTGAACCCAATATGCTGACAGCGCACCATAATCGCACTTACTCAAATGGGAAATTGAAGAGACTGATTGTTATACTATAAATAAAATAAAGGCCCAGCTTACCGGGCCTTATCATTATCGGTTCTGGTTATGCAGGGCTGTTAAACCTGTTCATTAACAACAATGCCAGCACTTTCAGCTTCTGAAACCAATGCTGAAATAAGATTGGCGAACTGTTCGGGGGGCCACTCACTAACAATCTCACCAGTATTTACGTCAACAGCACGGTAGGTGAATGGATTACTGCCCTGCCCGGTCGAGATTTCCAACCTTGTATTTGCCCCTATTGCACGACTGATTATCTCATTAGATTGGCGAAATTGTTCGGCGCGTTGTTGTTGCGCCACTTCCGCATCAGCAACCCGATTAGCTGTCGCTTCTCGACGAGCAGTTTCAAGTCCCGCAGTTCGTTGGGCAGCACGTTCGGCACTAATATTATTAGCGGGGGTGACGGGGTTTATAGCATTTACTTCATTCATCAGCATGACCTCCCCTGATCATCCGGCTCCTGATAAAACAATAGTGTAATAAAGGAACCGGATATCAGTTCTTAATCTTTATGCGAAAAGTGCCAAGATAGAATTCGGGGCCGCGTTCGCAATTGAGAGTGTCTGAATGGCCAGCTGTTGCTGAACCTGCAAGGCTTGAAGTCTGGAACTTTCCCGGGCGAGGTCAGCATCGACCAGATTTCCAATCGAAGTTTCAAGCGCATCAGAGACCCGGCTTAATAGACCTTCCTGAAGATCAAGAGCCTGAGACCCATTACCAAGACGTGCAACGGCGTTAGTCACATTGGTGATTGAAGTTTCGATAGCAGCAATCTGCGCCTGCGCAGCGGCTCCGTCTGCTAACGGAGTTGCCGTAGCAGAGATGGTGACATTGCCACCTCCAATAGCCAGATTTTGCGCAGCAACTGTAATCTGTGTTGCTCCATCCGTACTTGCCACGAGGGATAGATTGCTAGCGCCGCTGGCAAGCAAGTTACGGCCACCCACTTCAGCACTATCAACCGTACGAGTAATCTGGTCACGCAATGCAATAAACCGTTCGGTCAAGATTGAGCGTGTTTCTGCAGTAATTGATGTATCTGCTGCCTGAACTGCAACATCGCGCAAT
>CAZGVP010000302.1:0-4016 GCA_964529135.1 uncultured Caulobacterales bacterium
AACTGCCTTTGTTTCGACCCATTTCATGTGGGTGAGATGATTTAGGCGCTTAGACAGCGACTGATAAAGTTTCCTTAAGGGAGGAAAACCATGGCTTGGGTGGTGATGAGCGACATTCGTGGAAGCCAGAAACAATGGCGATTGAAAAGTTGGCGACTAATGCTGTCCGCTATTTCAGCATGTCTTTTGATATTGGTTAGTCCAGCGATGACTTCTGCTGCCTCTGATGCAACGCATGTAAGCGGTGCAGCTATTATTACCGTTACTCAACGCTATAACGGCTTTGTTGATGATTTTACCCCGAATAAGAATTTCTCGCGCCATCTCAATCCGTTTCTTAGTGAAAATGGGGATGCGCCATCTGATCATAAAAAACACCAATCTCTGCGTGCATTGATTTGGAATAGGATATTGATTGCTGCTGATCTTGTGTCAGGCAAAATGGAAGCCGTTGCAGCTAAGGCCTCGACTCTATATATTACTGAAGATGCCAACATTGAGAAAACAAGAAAATGCGTTGATAAAAATCGCTACATAGGCAAGGCGAGTAATGTACTTCAATCACCAGGCGCTGATTTAGCGGAAGTCGAAGGTTCTGAGAAAAAGGATCCAAAAACTGAACGCAAGAAACGCAAGCGCACAGGGTTCTTCGCATTTTAAAGATATTTCAATTCCAGTAAGGCAAATTCCAGTTGCTAAAGGCGGAGAAAGCGCCATATTGCGCTTTTTTGTGATGGAATTTTGCGATAAATGACTAATTTTCCGACTGTAGACGACATTCATGCTGCGGCAGCCCGAATTAATAAACGGGTGGTGCGCACCCCTCTGGTCCGCGCTGAAAAACTTTCTGCGATGACGGGAGCGGATATTTGGTTGAAGCTGGAATGCCTTCAATATACTGGTTCATTCAAGCAGCGAGGGGCGCTCAATAAGCTTTTGCAATTGGGCAAGGATGCTCTCGACACTGGTGTGATTGCTGCATCTGCAGGTAATCACGCACAAGGCGTTGCGTGGCATGCGAAGCAATTGGGTGTGCGTGCTGTAATTGTCATGCCAGTCACTACGCCTGATATAAAAATACGCGAGACAAAATCTGCTGGCGGTGAAGTGGTGTTGCATGGGGCGACGTTTGATGAAGCCAACGTCCATGCAGAAAAACTGTGTGCTGATGAAAATCTTGTATTTGTGCACCCATTTGATGATCCTGATGTGATAGCAGGACAAGGTACTATTGCGCTTGAGATGATGGAGGATGGGCCGGAATTTGATTGTATGCTGGTGCCGATTGGCGGTGGTGGACTGATCTCAGGGATGGCGACAGCCATCAAGGAGAGTGGTAACTCGATTGATGTGATCGGCGTTCAGGCATCCTTGTTTCCTTCTATGGTTAACGCTGTTAATGGGCAAGAGCATGCTATCGGCGGTGATACTTTGGCTGAGGGTATTGCAGTGCGTGAGGCTGGCTTTCTTACCCGGCAGATAGTTGCGAAATATGTAGACGATATAATGTTGGTGGAAGAGCGCATTCTTGAAAAATCTCTCAGCCTGTTGATGAATGAGCAAAAAATTTTAGTTGAAGGTGCTGGCGCAACAGGCCTTGCTGCAATTTTATCAGAACCTGATCGATTTCGAGGTAAGACAGTTGGTCTTGTATTATGTGGCGGCAATATCGATCAGCGACTTCTTTCGATGATATTGATGCGAGATCTGGCGCGCTCCGGGCGATTAGCGAGATTGCGTATACAGCTACTTGATATGCCGGGGCAACTCGTACGTGTAGCAAGTATTATTGCCAGTCAGGATGGTAATGTTGTTGATGTTGGTCACCATAGAACCTATTCAGATCTTCCTGCTAAAATGACCTGTATGGATGTGACTATTGATACTCAAGGACAAGAGCACCTTGGGAGGATCATCGAGAATTTACAAAATGAAGGCTATCTCGTGGAGATTGCAGCTTACTGACCTGCGGCCATGTTATTATCGGGTGACTGGGTTAAACACATATGCGTGCAACCCTATTTGTAGTGCGTTTAAGCCTAGTAATACGACTAACGGTGATACATCAATCCCGCCAAAGTTCGGTAGGTATCGCCGTGCGGGGTTCATTAACGGAGCTGTTAATTGATGAGAAAAGCGCCAGACCATATCGACAAACTGGTTGTGTCGATTGACCACATTAAATGAAATGAGCCAGCTAAGAATCACTGACACAAAGATCAGGAAAATAAAAAAATTAATCAGGGCGTCGACAATATATTGAATAACGATCATGGTTGGCTCTCGTCGCTAGGTAGCAGTATGAATATCAGGTAAGGTGCATCGGCCCAGTTCGCAAGCCATCTCCTGTCGCTGATCAGGTGATATAAGCTATATATAGCAGAGATTAATAAACCAAGATCAGAATTTGGCGGATATTCTGGCCCTATAAGTATCTTGGTAGGGCGTTCATTTCTGGATCATATAGCAAACGAACAATGCGACTAAGAGCATGTATTCTTTCGCGAGGTGAATTTATGGATTGTGTGACCGACAAAGCTTCATCCAATTTTCCATAACGGGCCAGTCCCCAGGCCAGGTCGCGTTTTGCAGCGTTTTTCATCGATGATGCCGCGCCTAGCGGGGCGTCAGGGGTCAGCTCGATTAATGTTTTTGCTATGTCAAATTCGCCTGAGAAAGCTGCTGATCCAGCAATCTCATAATATGTGTACCCTTTGGTTGTTTCAGAGGATATGTCAGTGGAAAATGCAACGGCGTCGTCTAGTATTGCTCTTGATTGACCAACAAGTTTTGCATCTGCTAACCGGGTTGCAATTCTGCTCGTTGAGCGAGCCCGAGCATTAGGTGATTTTGCTGTAGCGCAAGCAGCGAGTGCGTCCTTGAAATAGCGAGACGCTTTTTCTGTGTCTCCCATGATTTGATAATCGTAAGCTATATCTCGTAAAACGGCACCGATAAAATATCCGTCATCCTGAGCGCGTGCGATTACCTCTGCTTCTTCCAGAAGAGCCTTGGTGAGGTCTGTGCGTCTGGCTTTATATGCAGTGCGTGCAACATCAGATTGTGCCATTGCTTGATAATAAGCTATGCTCATCGTGATTGCATCTATTGCGCTGCGAGAATTATAAAAGTCTCCATCCTTTGCGAGGAGATCAGCAATTTTTCTCAGGGTTACAGCTTTATAATTTTCCTGTGTATCATTTGCTTGCGGGAGCGCGCGGGCTGCATTCAGTGCTGAGGTTAAATCCTCATGAACTGCGTCTGCAATGATAGTCTTGGCAGTAATATTGGCTTTTGTTGCTTCCGGGAGGTCGGCGGATAATGCCTGTATTTGATGGAGCCATTGGTTTGCGGAGTTTTTTGGTTTTAGTGTCGAAATTGCCGTTATGATTTCAACTAATGCTGAACCACGCTTTTCTAAGTCTTCAATATTAGAGCTATTTTTTATCGCTTGAGTGATCAAGGATGATGCTTGTTCGGGTTTGCTCGCCACATCATAGGCGATTGCGAGTTCAGCAGCGGCACTGGTAGAATCAAAATTATCTTGTGTATCAGCGAGTAGAATACTTGCTGTTTCGAGGATGCATGATTGTGATGATGCATCTATGGTGCAGGATGCTGCCGATTTGAGTGTCGGTATGCTCACACAGGCGCTTAGTAATGATAAGATTACGAAAAGCGCCATAGAAGTTGTAGTAAAAAGTTTATTCATTGAAGCCTCTTCAAAGTTGGTCCGCCACTTCAAAAGCTGCCCTCTCGCCTGATTCCATTGCTGCTTCCATCCCGCGATTGGCGCTGACTGTATGCTCTCCTGCAAAATGGATTCGGCCTGCAGGATTGGCTACATAACGTCCAAATGTTGAAATCTGCCCCGGCCGCCAGGCAGCGTATGCGCCCCCGGCAAAGGGATCGTTTTGCCATGACCAATATTTTACAAACTTCAGTGCATTTTTAGTGCTTGGGCGTATTTGTGCTAGATAATTCAGAATATATTGGCTCGAAGTCTCTGCACCAAG
>CAZGVP010000303.1:0-4010 GCA_964529135.1 uncultured Caulobacterales bacterium
TGCCGCATACGAGTCGTTATTGATGGATAAAATTCTGGCGCATCCGAGCGTTGCTAATGCATCTTCTAACATTGCTTTACGGCAACACAAATCAACGACAGTATTGCCCCTCTAACCAATAATACGTTCTGGCTCGGTCTCTTTTTCTAACCGCTGCTTTGGTGAAATATTGTTTGGGAAGTAATGCCGCACAATCCAAACAAACGGTTCAACCAATACATGTAAGACCGATTTATGAGGTCTTGGCCTATGAACCCCATGCTCTGGCCCAAGCCCAAAGAAAAAGCGTTCGCGACCTTTTGGATTATATAATGTGCCAAACATCCAGTCCCACAGAGAAAAAGTATCGCCAAAGTTTTTATCAATGTGCCGCTCTGCACGCGAATGATGAATTTGATGTTGCGCAGGACTGGAAAGAATATAGCAAAATGGTTTTGGAAAATTGATCCAAACATGAGTGTGACGCAAGTGCGAATAAGTTAATCGTAAAGCCGCAAATATCACATTAGTGCCAAATGCGAGCCAGAAATCCACACCCCCGAACAAAACTGTAGCAATAACCACGACGACACCAACACCCAGGTTTTGCAAAAATTGCTCAATAATAATTTCAAAGGGGTGAAATCGCATCGTAGTAAGAGAGTTCAACGTTGGGGCGCTATGATGAACACGATGAAATGCCCACAAGAAAGGAATTTTATGATGTAAGCGGTGCACAAAATATTCGATAATATCTACGGTCAGAACCATTATAATAACAGTAAGCACGGCCTCAAAGGACGTCACATTAGCTGGCCCAGCCTCATCCGAATTTAACCAGAATTCACCAACGCTTTGCCCGGAAGAAATCGCAAACGTCAACATCGCGACGAAGAATGTCGTCTTAGTCAATATACTGAGCATAATAAAAACTTGAACATCTACAAAACTTGAGTTTTTGGCAAAAATTTTCACTGGAAAAATAAAATGCCAAAAACCTCGGATAGATTTTTTTTGAACAGTCGGTTTTTTACCCAATAGGTAAATCACCGCCGATAGTAAAACTGCGCACCCTAAAAACGGCCCCCAAAACAGGCTTTGTTCTTTTCCATCAAAAAGACTTGCACGCTCTACCCAATCACCTCCAAAAAGAGCAGAAAAATCAGCCTGCTGGCGAATCCATTCAAATACGCTACTCAAAACATTCAAACTATTATTGATAACGCTCAATGATCTGTACCCAAACATTAAATGGCCTATCATGATAATAGATCAGTATTCTGGTGATATCAGAACCCAATATTAAATCTCACACCAACATTAAATAGTTGCTTTTATTTAGATCAATCCTGCAAGCGGGCTGGACGGATCCGCATAACGTTTTTTACTCATTCGGCCAGCAAGATAGGCCTCACGCCCCGCAATCACAGCGTTGCGCATAGCGCTTGCCATCAATATTGGATCTTTGGCCTCCGCGATGGCTGTATTCATTAACACACCATCACACCCTAGCTCCATTGCAATAGCCGCGTCAGACGCAGTTCCGACACCCGCATCCACAATCACTGGCACACTCGATTGCTCAACAATTAGTCTGATATTCACCGGATTCTGGATACCAAGTCCAGAGCCGATTAATGACCCGAGAGGCATGATCGCACAACATCCCGCATCCTCAAGTTTACGCGCATAAACAGGGTCGTCAGAGCAATACACCATCACCTCAAATCCATCAGCGATTAGCAACTTGGCCGCACTCAACGTCTCTTCCATATCGGGGTAGAGCGTCTTTTTATCTGAAAGCACTTCTAGCTTAACAAGATCCCAGCCCCCCGCTTCGCGGGCTAATCTTAATGTGCGAATTGCGTCATCCGCCGTAAAACAACCAGCAGTATTCGGTAAATATGTATATTTTTTCGGGCTAAGGTGATCCACGAGCAACGGCTGATCAGGATCCGTTATATTCACTCTGCGCACTGCAACCGTTACCATATCAGCCCTCGCAGCTTCAGCTGCCTGAGCATTCTCGGCATAATCTTTATACTTACCTGTCCCGATAATCAGGCGAGAAGAAAACTCGCGCCCTGCAATGACCAGTTCTTTATTCATAAATCACGTCTTTCTGAACCACACGCTAACTCATCCACCGCCCACAAACTGAACAATCTCAATGCGATCGCCATCCATCAGCAAAGTTGTCTCATAAGCAGACTTTGGAACGATCTCCAAATTATGCTCAATAGCAATCTTTCGGGGCTCTATACCAAGCTCGTCCAGCAGAGATAAAACGCTTGCAGATGCTTTTATCTGGCGCTCCTGCCCGTTGATTATCGCGGTGATCGTCACGTTCATCCTGTCATAGCTCCTGATGGCAATAAACCACCCGTTTTTAACTCCAGCAATTATACCTGCCCCGCTTGCAAAACGCCTTCAATGCCCGGTATAGCACATGTTAACTCAAAACAGGTACGCATCCTGTTGATAGAAAACAAGAGGCCTACAGCCATAGCAAGGCGGCATAACTATCAGTTCGCCTGTCAGGATAAAAGCGATGCCCAATAGCACGTCAAAGCCGGAGATACATTTTTTAAACGGCCCCAATCTCAACTTATTGGGTGTCCGTGAGGCAGAAATTTACGGGCACGAAACCTTGGCTAATATTGAAGAAAATTGCCTTCGTAAAGCAGCTAGTCTCAATCTTGAGATCAAATTCCACCAAACCAATAGTGAAGGTAGCCTTATTGATTCTATCCACAATGCTTTGAAAGATGCACAAGGCGTGATCATCAACCCTGGCGCTTATACTCATACCTCAATTGCTATTTGTGACGCACTCCTTGCGCTAAACATACCAAAGATTGAACTGCATCTATCGAATATACACGCGAGAGAAGAATTTCGCCGCCAATCCTATATCACTCCAGCATGCCACGGTATGATTTGCGGCTTCGGCGCTCAAGGATATGAATTAGCTCTTGAAGCAATAGCCAGACTAATTCACAACCAACACTCGACATAATCCCCGCTAAACCGTAAACACGTAAAAAATAAGATTCCACAACAGGACGCTCCCTCGCATGGCTGAAAATAAGACCAAAACCCTCGATCTGGAAGCAGGCTGGATCCGGGAACTAGCTGACATACTGACAGAAACTGGGCTCACAGAAGTTGAAATTGAAAA
Source organism: uncultured Caulobacterales bacterium (assembly GCA_964529135.1). Lineage (GTDB taxonomy): Bacteria > Pseudomonadota > Alphaproteobacteria > Caulobacterales > Parvularculaceae > CALLPQ01. Next base: position 3,161 of record CAZGVP010000303.1, read on the forward strand.
AAACGATATTCGCCTTCGCGTTTCCAGGCAGGGCGCAATTGCTGCTCCAGCCAGCATTACTCATGCTGCCCCACCCCCACAGCAAACGAGTATTGCTGAACCGGTAGCCGAGACAAATGCTAATCACCCTGGCACAATTAAATCTCCGATTGTTGGAACCGCATATCTTTCCTCCTCACCGGGCTCGCCAACTTTTGTAAAAGTTGGAGACAAAGTTTCTGAAGGTCAGACTATAATGATAGTCGAAGCCATGAAAACAATGAACCCAATCACTTCACCGCGGAATGGAACCGTACAGGCTATCCTCGTATCTGATGCACAGCCGGTAGAGTTTGATGATGCCCTAATGGTGATTGAATAGGCGCTTGTAATGTTTGAAAAAGTACTGATTGCGAACCGCGGTGAGATTGCCCTTCGCATTCATCGTGCGTGCAAAGAATTAGGGATCGCTACTGTTGCGATTCACTCGACTGCTGACGCCAATGCAATGCATGTTCGCCTTGCCGATGAAAGCGTCTGTATAGGACCACCTGCCCCTCGTGATAGCTATTTGAACATCCCGGCAATCATCTCAGCTGCTGAAATTACAGGCGCTGATGCTATTCATCCCGGATATGGGTTTTTGTCCGAAAATGCCCGTTTTGCAGAAATTGTCACCGCCCACAATATTACTTTTATTGGTCCGAATGCAGAACATATTCGAGTTATGGGTGACAAGATTGCCGCCAAAGAAGCAGTCGGCAAGGCTGGCATTCCCCTGGTCCCTGGGTCGAAAGGCGCACTAGAATCAATTAGTGAAGCAAAAGAAGCTGCAAAAAAAATCGGTTACCCCGTGCTCATCAAAGCAGCC
>CAZGVP010000304.1:0-4003 GCA_964529135.1 uncultured Caulobacterales bacterium
CTGGAAAGAGGGGTTCGATTCCCCTAGGGACTGCCATTTATCTCTAAAACCTTGTGATTCACGCGATAAGATCATTTTTTCTTGTGCTGGTTGGTCTTTCTGAGCGCCTCTAAAGCAATCATTTTGCGGTTAAAAACTCAAAATTAGACATATTTGTCCTTTGTGGCCTCGTGGTGATTGCCTTTTAGGTGGTTTTTAGGTTCTATTAACATATTGTTCATCTTCACGGCGGACCTGCAGCAACTAGGCAGGAGCCAAGTAGTTGCTGGATAGATAGGCAGAGGCGATTTGGTCGGTAAAGCCGTGTTGTAGCGGTTATTAATGCGGAAGATAAGAGGGAAATTATGAACGTATTTACAAAAGCGTTATTGGGGTTGGCTATATTGGTTTTGGCGGGTTCTACTCAGGCTCTGCAGGCAAAAGCCGGTGAGATCTCTAAAAGTGAAATTACTGATATCCTCTCCGAGCAAGGCTACTCTGTACGTGATTTTTCACAAGGAATGGTGGCTGTTGTTGTTGGCGAGCATGTTGTGCTTGTGGCAGTTGATGGTTCAGACGGTGATATCTCCTACATCACTTATATAGAAGGTGTGACCGTTGGTATGCTAGGCTACGAATTCCTTAGTAAATTCAATAGCGAAGTTAAATTTGGCCGGGCATATGTGGATCGCGATGGTGATATAGCTCTTCAGATGGATCGCAATGCTGCTGGCGGTGTATCCTCAGAGAACGTTGAATCTGATTTTGATGTTTTCTTGATTTTGATATCCAAATTTCTTCAGGATGTTGAAAATATTCAAATCACTTAGTTTGGAAGAAATTGAAATAGATGGGGGTAGGTCATATTTTCCCCTGCCTTTACAAACCTCGCCAAGACGCAATAAAATGCGACAGAATCAGTAAGTATGTGTAAATTCCCCTTTTAAGGGAGAGGGCTTGGTTGCAATACCTGTATGCGTGAACGTAGCTACCGGGTGATACCGCCGATTAGGGTGGAGTAGGGAATAAAAGACTTATGGACGAGAATCACGGTAGCATGGGTGCGGGGAGTGTTCCCAAGGATGGGGACGATCAAAATATTGAAGAAACTTTTGTCGTCACCGGAATCTTGAAATGGTTTGATCCTGCTAAAGGATACGGATTTATTATTCCCAACGATGGTGAGGATGATATTCTAATGCATTCCTCTTGTTTAAAAAATATAGGCCTATCTACTGCCCGCGAGGGAGCGACGATCAATTGTGAAGTTGTCCGGCGCGAGAAGGGTATGCAAGCCCTTAAAATTTTAGAAATTGACGATTCCACAGCAACATCAATAGCGAACCGTGGTGATCCAGGGTTGATTGAACAAACCCCTGCAGGTGATTTTGTAAGAGCCGAGGTGAAATGGTTTAATAGGGCCAAAGGGTTTGGGTTTCTGTCGGGTGGTGAAGGCACTGAGGATATTTTTGTACACATGGAAACTTTACGTCGCTGCGGAATGGGAGAGTTACTGACTGGTCAGCGTGTCCAGGTTTCTTTTGCTTCCGGCGGTAAAGGATTACTGGCCATTGAACTTAGGCCCGATCCACAGAATTGAGTCTTTTTCAATTTTGTTTGGATATTCTCTATTATTGATATGTGTTGGAGTTGTTTGATCAATACCAATGCGCAAGGATTTCGCGCTATATGTAGAGGGAACGTGGAATCCCAATCATATCGGCTTTTCATAACCTGAATTGAGAGGCTCGCGTAAACTAATTACTCTTGAGTCCGCATCCTTTACTCGGAAAAATAATCACAAATTACTTCGTGATACGAACCTCACCGGAGATTGGGGGTGAGCGACGATATAGTGTAACAGCTCGAAATATTGTTTGATGGTGAGCTTGTCGACCTGAGTAGTTCCATCACCGTATAATAGCATTGAAAACAATAGAAAAACTTAAAGCTGCCGTTCAGCGATAGTTTTTCACGATGAGAAATAGGTTGAGTAGTGTATAAACTCTCTGGTGAATATCTAAAATGACAATAGCTGTAGATTCTCATAGTGAAGCTATCTTGCGTGTTGGTATTGCTGGAGCTGGCAAGTTTGGTCGATTTCATGCTTCTAAGATTGAGGCATTGAAAGATGTTGAGTTGATATGCGTATTTGACCGTGACCCGATTGAAGCGAAATTGTTTGCCCAAGAAATGGGTATTGCTGTAGCAACCACATTACAGACTATGTTGTCATCAGTTGATGCAGTTATGATAACGTGTCCAGCCTCAGGGCATGCAGAGTTGGCACATCAAGCGCTAGCGTCTGGCTGTCATGTTTTTGTGGAAAAACCAATTGCCCTTAATCTAGAAGATGCAGATGCGCTAATTTGTGCAGCCAATGATAGAGAACTAGTTCTGCAAGTTGGGCATCAAGAGCGTTATGTTGCAGACGCGCTAGGAGTGTTTGACCTTCCCGAAATGCCAATCAAGGTTGAGTGCAGGCGGTGCATGCCAAAGACCGGGCGTGGTGAAGATGTGTCTGTTGTCATGGATTTAATGATCCATGATCTCGACCTTTTGGCGCAAATTAGTAAAGGTGCAAATCCAGTAACTTCATTGGATTGGAATCATCACAATAATAATAATAACGTCAATGCGGTTTTTTCTTTCCAAGACTGCAATCTCGAAGCTTCTTGTGTTGTGAGCCGCCGTAGTTCTGTACGCGAAAGGTCAATTCGGTTAATCTATGCCACTGGTTTCATTTATATCGATTTTTTGACGCGGGAATTGATAAATACTACCAATTTTAAATTGAAAGCTTCATTGCAGGATACTGTATGTAAGAAATCAGCTATCGCTGATCCTCTTGCATTTGGAGCGCGGGATTTTGTTGGGGCTATCCGTAATAAAAGGCAACCGATCGTAACAGGGGAAGCTGCGCGTCGTGCACTAGCCTGGGCGTTAGCAGTGGAACATAACCTCACAAAAATACCGGCTCAGATGATGAATAGCGATACTCCTAATCAAAATGGAGTTAATCGATGAACAGCGTCACTAATTTGTCGTTGATATCGAAATCCGTATGCGGAGAAATTTCGTTTATCGATTTAAAGACTCAACAAAAACGTATTCGAGTGAATGTTGAAAAGCGCCTGAATACTGTTCTCGATCATGGCCGATATATTGCAGGACCTGAAATTCAGGAATTGGAAGAAAAGCTTGCGGAATATACCGGAGCAAAGGCTGCGGTGGCTTGTGCATCTGGTACGGCTGCATTGATTGCGCCAATGTTGGCGCGTGGCTTGACGGTGGGTGATGCGGTTTTCGTTCCTGCGTTTACCTATAATGCAACAGCGAATGCGATTTTGCTGACAGGTGCGGCTCCCGTATTTGTTGATATTGACCCTTCTACATTTTTGATGTGCCCAGATGCACTACGTGCTGCTATCAAAAGGATAAAAAGTGAAGGGCGATTGACACCGCGCGCTATTATTCCTGTTGATCTTTTCGGGTCTCCTGTTGATTACAAAGTGATGATAGAGATTGCTATGCAGGAAGATCTTTTTCTTTTTGCAGATGGCGCACAGAGTTTTGGGGGGCAATATGCTGGCAAACATGTAGGAAACCTGGCCCCGGCTACTGCGGTTAGTTTTTTTCCTGGCAAATCACTGGGTGCCTATGGTGATGCTGGTGCAATGTTTACTCAGGATGAAGCTGATATCGAAGAATGGATGTCAATACGTTGGCATGGTACCGATGAAGACCGTAAAGATTCCATTCGTGTCGGGTTTAATGGACGGATGGATAGTTTTCAGGCGGCAATTCTTTTAGAAAAGCTGGCGATTTTTGATGATGAATTACAAACACGCTACCATGTGGCCGAACTTTATGAAAAGCGGTTGAGTGGTTTAGTGCAGTGTCAACAGCACCACAGCGAAGCCCGTTCTGGTTATGGATATTTCTCAATCTTGACTGAAAACCGGGACCAGTTGATCACTGATTTGAAAGAGCGTGGTGTTCCAACGGCAGTATATTACCGGAA
>CAZGVP010000305.1:0-3998 GCA_964529135.1 uncultured Caulobacterales bacterium
TAGACCAAACTACGTTCCTCGGTTTCTGCATCCTCTTTGGATATTTCATCTCCCTTATTGCGCAACGCGATGTCTAACGGAACAAGGCCTTGGTTTGCGGATGCTAATATTAATTGATCAAATTCAAGCCCCTTAACGCGATGTACAGTTGCTAACTTCAAAGCCGTATTTTTTTCGTCATCTGCTTTGTTAGGTTCAATAATAGAGGTTTCAACGCCAATTCTATTTAAATGTTCTTGGATCGAGGCCACCTCAGCATTTGTTCTCGCAACGACACAAGTCGACGAGTTGGGCTCTTCGGAAGCATCTAATAGAGTTTTAATAAACCCAGCCTGATCTTCAGGAGAATTAAGAGGTTCAACTAAAGGTGCCTGTCCATGGGTTAAGGATTTATACTTCGTATTATTGTCTTCGCCGCCATCTAGGTCATCTATCGCTCGCCCCTCCAAAAGACCAATAGCCCAACGTCTGATTTCATCGGTTGTCCTATAGTTAATCTTTAGTTTCCTAGATCGGCCGCGAATGTTGATCCCGCAGCGACCGAGAACCACTCTATTGCGCCCGTAAATGCGTTGGTGGGCATCACCAGCTATAAAGAGGTCATTTGGTCCCTCAGGGACGATAGCCCGCAATAAGTGAAATGCTTGCGAGCCCATGTCCTGAGCTTCGTCAACAATAATTGAGGTATACGGCAAGGTGAGTTTCGGATTGTTACGAATTAACTCTGCGGCATCCCGGTAAGCGTCGTCAGTTTCCTTCAGGCGTGCTCGGTTTAACTGGTGCCTGTATTCTTCAAACACTGGCCAAATCGCCATGCGTTGATTTCTCATCAATCGTGTCCCCCGGCCAATCCTAGATGCTTTCTTGTAGTCATCAATAGTTTTGACACCCTGCGGCTGAATAACCCTCTGCCATTCTTCTTTAAAAAAGCTATCGGGAAAGTCGATACTCGCAGATTTTTCTGAAATCGCTTTATACCAGTAATCCTCCAACTCATAATTATTGAACACGACACGGTAATCATAGGATTGCTGTCGTAAGAAATTTTGGACCCACCTATCAAGATTTACGACTTCGATCTTCTCTTGGAGGCTTGGCGAACAAATAGTCGCCAAATTATTCGCAATATCCACCGCGAGATTTCTCGTAAATGTAGTGAATAATACTTTATCTGTTGGATTTGGGAGATTATCGGCTAGCCATTTTGCCCTATGTATGGCCACAACTGTCTTGCCGGTCCCGGCCCCGCCTAACACTCTTACGGCCCCGTTCTTTTTTCCCTCAGCCAATTTTCGTTGTGATGGGTGCAAGAAAACACGCCACTTTTCCATAGGTGCATTGAGTATTTCAGAAAGTTCCTCGTCGTTTCCGGGAACCGCAAAATGAGCCATAGTTTGCGCGCGGCCCAGAGCATCTGCAAAATTCGTAACATCGAATAGCTGTGCCTCTTTGAGGTCACGTTCAGCTAATATGTCTTCGTAACTATCACCGGCTAGGAAAAAGTATAATGCCTCGTACGCTTCAGGGGGTAAAATCGATTGCAGCTGGTCTAAACCGGTTTCAGATTCAATTGTACGGACAAACTTGATCTGGTCATCCGGGACGCCGAATTTTAATAGATGTTTATCTTTAAGATCTTTAAATGCTTTGTTCGATTGATCGGAGTTGTCTAGGCTTGGGGTGTCTATTTCCCTTACGTCTGTCGCATAAAGTTGTAATGATCCGGTATTGGCATTGATCTTACACTGATGTCGGGCAGCCCAATCATAGGCGTTGTCGTGGTGCGCAACCCAAAGGAAAAGGTAAATGTTCCCTTGTTCTGGGGCTAGCAATATAATGCGGTAAGTTTGATCAACCCGGACGGAGCGCATATACTTGTCTTTGGTTCCGGTTAATTTCTCGTAATTCAGGCCTGAAGATTTTGAATCGGTTTGGAACTTCAAAATCAAATTATTGACTTTAGCCTGAATATTTGACGGAAGTTGTGTCAAGGCTCCAAAAAATGCGTCGGAAAATCCTATGCGTGGTTTCATCATCCATCTCCTAACAGCTTAACTATTGTCCCAATATCGGTCGCCTCAGTGACGATTGTCCAGCCCAATGACTCAAAAGCCTTTGTATTGTTCTCGATCTGATAGGTCATCAAAAAGGCGACTTTTTTGTTTTCCCACGCTAACTCAGCATCTCCGATAATCCGTCCAGACGGACCGACAAGTTCATATCCTGGAGCGGGCTGTTCTAAATTACAATCTGCCAATTTTAGTATGATACCCGAAATCTCAATATCAGCCATTTCGACAATACTATCCCAGGCACTGGTTTCAACCGATTTAGGTTCGCCCCAACTCAAATTGGCAAAGTTTCCATCAGCGATGCCATCTTCTGTTCCTGCAAAAAAGTTTGGTAAAAACTGACCAATATTGAGATACTGTAACAAGCGTTGCCAACAGAGTTGAGACGCTTTGCTATCGGGGTCATCCACATGAAAAATGGAGAGCAATGCTAGGTCTTTTGTGTTAAGAGATTTCACAGCATCGATGCCGCCGCAAATACTATTCTTAAAGCGAATGCCTGTCTCATTTATGGAATGAGTTGTCGCAAAAGCAAGGTCAATTGACTTCAGGCGATCTAAAAACTGGCTTGGCAGGTCAGGAACCTCTTTGTAAAATCTCTTTGCATTCTCTCGCATAGATCTTTGGTCGAGCCAGCTTAATAACCGGATAGCAGCGATTTGATGCCATTTCTCTAGGTTGGGTGCGGACAAAAACTTCAAGAGCATTGGCAACGGAGTCAACTCAGATATTATTTGGTGCTCCTCCAAACCTTTCGCCAGAGAAATCTTGTCAATAAACTCCCTTGGCCTATTTGAAATATTCTCTCTGAGAATGTTTGGGATTTTTACCTCATGTCCGGCAAATTGCGTGTGAATGTCAGGCCAAGTCAAACTCCACGTCAGCATTTTAGTAGACAAGAATATCCCTTGCCGCTTCATCAAGTCCTCATGAACGATCGACTTATGATACCGATATCCATCCAAGAAAACAGCAATCGCTGGTACCTCCCTATCAGAACGGTCGGGAGTAATCAAAAAATCTGGTTTGCATGCATAAGCAACGCCGTCCCTGGAAGGCGTCAACTCCGGCTGCGGTTCAACGGAATAAATTAGATCATTAATCTCCAGTTTGAACCCGGTCTTCCCTTTGATAATATCTTTCGAAATACGGACTCGCGCGCCATCCAGTGCGGGGTGATTGTTCAAGGCTTCAATTGCCGCTGGGAACCGCGCTTCCAGTTCACTGTCCGCCCAGTTTTGACAGGGCTTACGTGATAAATGAGAAACTTTTTCAAGCTCCACGTTTTCATCAAGAATATCAGCGAGCAATTTCAAAGCCGTCATGCGCGATGTTTGTTCCATGCCATAACTATTCCTGTAGGCATAGAGGCAGCTATAGCATCCGTCCAACTCGGCATTATGCTGGCATCCGCATGCTGCCATTACGTCTCGAGATGCTCTTAACATATCCATTAGGTTTTGAGGGTCCGTCAACAATTCATGTAAATATCCAGTTCCCCCAGGAACAGAATCATAAATTACCAAATAATAAAGTCTCTCTGCCGACCCTTGTACAGGCTCATCACTTAAAGTAATTTGCAAGTGATCAACCTTGCCGCCAAAATGTGTCTTCAGTCCTAGCTGCAGTGCGGCTACGAAAGATTGTATCTGTTGTTCTTTATCACTAGGTGACAATGGCGGCAGTAAAATACGGATCGCTTCTGAATCGTAGTGACGGTAAAGATACAGACAGTCTATAATACCATCATCGATTGCCTCTCCATTTGGCGCATCGGGAAGATTCCTAAATTGGCATTTATGAAGATGTTCGGGGGCGTTCCGTCTGTGTTGAACCTTGCCGCACTCCTTGCAAAGTTGGAAGCCAGGCCTCGCCATTTCAACACCTGCTACATTAAAAACCTGATCGCCTGAACCTTGTTTGCCA
>CAZGVP010000306.1:0-3995 GCA_964529135.1 uncultured Caulobacterales bacterium
GTTCTGGCTCGCGGTAGTGGTAGTTCTGGCTCGCGTTTAGTGGTAGTTCTGGCTCGCACTTCCCTTTTATTCACATATTTATTGGCTGTTCTGGCTCGTAGTTAGTCAAAAAGGTGGTAGTTCTGGCTCGCGGTAGTGGTAGTTATAACTCGCAGTTAGTCAAAAAGGTGGTAGTTCTGGCTCGCGGTAGTGGTAGTTATAACTCGCGTTTTAAGGGGGGTGGTAGTTATAACTCGCAGTTGATAAGATAAAACTCATAATAAACCATTGATTTTATTAATTAATTTCGATTTTTAAAAACGCCTATCCTTCCTTTATTAACCCTTTTTTCTAACGAAAAAAGATTTACCGTAGAAAATGCCCCTGTGGACAAAAAAAACACCTACCCTTCGCTCGCAAGCTCGCTTCGCCCCGCCTTCGGCGGCCTGTTAATGAGGTCGCTACGCTCCCGCTTTTTTAAACATTCGGCACAAGGCCGAATGAAAAACGGTTAATTACCAAAAGAAAGTTGATATATCAACAAATGCGCATGCCGATGGTTTCTTGGTTTTGTTATGGGCGCATCCCTGCGCTTTAGTTTCCGCCATCCTGGCTATTGCCTGTCGGCCTGTACTATTTGCTTTCCGTGGGCGGAATGTTGGAGGTTTAACGAATAAACCGCGAGTTCTGAACCTGTCTGTCGTTCAAACCCCCATTTTTCGGCAAATTTAGCTTGATACAGCCACTAAAAACAATTTTTTGTGGTCAACCCTACCCCACGTAAAAAACGCCTGTACGAGCCTTAAAACGGCCTCTGTCAACGCGGGGCGTACCCTACTTCGGTGAGTGCATCTTGCAATTTCACCACTGCCGAGGCCATTTGCTCGGTTTCTCGGTCACTCACCGCCAGTTTTCGCATATCTGCCCAATAGATACGCTTCACCAGTTGGGCTAATGCCATTAATTCCGCATCACTCACTTGAGCAAATTCTATGGTGAGGTCTTTTGGTTCATCATTTGGCATTTTATATTCCTTATTGCATGTATGCATGCAAACAACTAAGCATGTAAAAAACTATGACTTATTATTCAATAAATAGCTGAAATATAAGGATTTTGCACCTTTTGAATACCCAAACATTTCAATTGCTTTTTGTGAAAACAGATCAAATTCTTCTTCTGTTACCCTGAGCTGTAAAGGCTTTTTCTTAGCGGGTTTTTCATTTTCGCGGGTATCATTTGCTATCACTGGCACGGCCTTTTTCCCACGCTCTGGCATATCCCCTTTTTTCTTAGCGGGTTTAGCTAATTTGCTTGTATCTGCTGTCATGCTTGCGCCCTTTCTTGTTCGGTTACTTCTGCCAGCTTGTTAATAATGGCCTGAGCGAGTTTTTCTGCTTTTGCGTTCAAAGTGTCATATCTGGTTTCTGCCACGGTTTTTCCTTCATCCATGGCCGTGCTATATCCAGTTTGTAGAGGAATCCAACCCTCTAAAACTTCATAGTCTGAATTTTCAAGCCATTCCCTCGCCGCTTTAATGTCGGCTTCGCTGTCAGTTGTTTGGTTCATGGCAAAGACCATTTTTGCAGGGTCAACGCCGTGATTGTCTGCCAGATCGTTTGCAAGCTTTACGGCTGGTCGTAAATCTCGTTTTGATTGCCGTACAGCGATCACAACCAAATCAGATGCCCTGGCTATTTCGTAAGTCTGTTTTGAGGCGTTGGGTTTGCCATCCAAAATATAGGCATCAAACCCCCCTGCCTCGCTGATCGCCGCTTTTACTTCCGCGAAGGCTTCGCATCGTATTGCGGGGGAAATATCGCTTTCCGCTCTATCGGCGCACCATTCCGCCGAGCTGGTTTGTTGTGTATCGAGGTCTGCAATTTTTACTGAGTAGCCGCCTTGTGCCAGCTCTCTTGCGAATAATTGCGCTAGTGTCGATTTACCCGCGCCGCCTTTTTGCGACACCATGCCAACAATATAAGCCATGTCTCCCACCATTCATGTTAAATTGAAACCATGTAAACATGGTATGTATTAAGCACTATAACAACTAATATTGATTACATGCAAGAGTGTTTAGTTGCTTTCAATTTTTGTATTTTACATGTATGCATGCAATCATGTATACATGATTTCTGCAATCCCAACAGCGTTACTAGGTATGCATCATCCACAAGCTTCTTAGGTTGTTTGTCTTTTTTCTTTTCGGTATTCAACGACTTGGCTCATACTTCCAGCTATGACCGTTTAACCCAGCAGACCCCAATCAGTCAGTCAAAACGGACGTAGTTGCGTTAATGACAGCCTGATTTATTGGTCTGCTATTCGGGTGTCAACGAGCTGGAATGAACCAGACGTTTAACGAAAAGGAAATATCAAAATGAGTAACAACCAACCAGCTTTTAAAGTACGTGATGGGGCAATCACTGTCACCGTATGGGAAAACACCACAGAAGGCGGTAAGACCATTTACAACGTCGATGCCCCTGTACGTGGCTACACCGACGACAACGGCAAATGGAAGGACTCACACAGCTTTGCAGGAGGTGATGTACTACGTGCGGCCAACTTGCTTACCGTGGCTCACAATCGCATTCTCGATCTCAAAGCAGATGCCTAAGAAAAATTACTATTCTGGTTTTGGCGTGGAAACCCCGCCAAGGCCGTTTGTTGTGACAGCCGCTTCTCATTTTTAGTGACTTCCGAGACTTTTTTCACAAATCTGCAATAAATAATTTTGTGGCTTTTTTGCAACTGATAACTTGCTTGTTCTGGCTCAAAAAGCCAAGCAACAGGAAGCCCCAAAATGGCGCAAAAACCACCCCTTACATACGGGGCAGTAATCAGCAATACCATTCAGACGATTAACCTAATCAGCATGGGCGTTCAGATGTGCAGGGCAGTAATGCCCAAAAAAGAACCGACCTATCAACCCCCACCACTTGAAAACACCGACCCCATGGAAGGGCTGGCCGCTGATAATGAGCTTTCAAATTATCAATACAGGGCAGGGGCGTTTTATCTTGGCAACATTCACCCCGAACACGGCCAGAACTTCGAGGCGGGAATTTCTGATGATCGGCATATTTTCATCGTTGCAGGCAACGCAGGCGGCAAAGGCCGTTCACTAATAATTCAAAACGCCATTAGGTGGAAGGGCGGGGCGGTTTTTCTTGACCCCAAGGGCGAGCTTGCCTCAATCACCGCTATGCGCCGAGGTATGGCAGAAGCGGCCAAAGGCTCAGGTACAAGCGTTCGTAGGTTCATAGGCCAACAGGTGGCTATTCTCGACCCCTACGGCGAAACAGACGGTGCGGCGCGACGTTTTCAGGTGCGTTATAACCCGCTGTCGGATATCGACATAAAGAGCGAAGAAGCCCAGGGACAAATCAAAAAAATCGCTTCAGCTTGTATCATTCCTGAAGAGGGTAAAAATTCGTTTTTCAGTGAAAGCGCAGAAACCATTCTTGCTGGTGCTATTGAGGCGGTTTTGCTGACGTACCCGAAAGCAGAACACAATCTATCGTTTGTCCGCAAAATGCTTTTACACTCGTTTGATGATCTGCTCGACATCTTGCAGGACATGAAGCCCAAGCATGAGTTACGCGAGAAAATCAAGGTTGTAGACGGTAAGAAAAAGCTTTTTCGTGAAGTGCAAAAATCACGCGGCAGAATACCTGACGACGGCTTGGCCGCCGAAGCGTTGGGAATGCTTAGTGATGTAACCGGCACAGATGAGGCAGGGGCGTTTAAAACTACCTTATCCCGCAACCTTAAATGGCTATCAGAGCCGCAAATACAAAGACACGTTGATACCTCCGACGTATCGCTAAAAGCCATCGTACAGAGCGGGGGAACGGTTTATATCGTTGTGCCGCCTAATCGCATTGATGATCTTAAATGCTGGCTACGGATAATCACGCAAACTGCGATTAACGCCAAAATTTCACTTGGCGTCAACCAACGAACACAGCCCACGCTTTTTATGCTCGATGAATTTCCGTTACTTGGAA
>CAZGVP010000307.1:0-3976 GCA_964529135.1 uncultured Caulobacterales bacterium
CTTGGCTGGATGCAAGCCAATATTCGTCTAAGTCTGGATCATCCTGAATTTGGTGATGTAATGAAAGAGTATGTTCGTGGATTGAATGCCTAGCTGCTTTTTCACTTACTCAAAATATGTAACGCCAGCCTGTGCCGTAACCTAATAGATGGGCCGTTGATCCACTCTACAAAGCCACGAAATTGTACTTGTTTTCCTTCCATCGCGGCAATATCCAATCCGTTTCGCTCCCAATGCCTGGCATGACGGCCATCAATAGTTGCTGTAATATCGGTCTTGTAATTTTCGCCAAAATTCAGGAAACGGCGTCCGCCAAATTGGCCTACTTTTTGGATGTTTCCTTCGAATATATGAACAGCGCCAATACTGTCACGGGCATCATTGAGTACATTAGCATTGCGAATTCGATACCAACGTGACGCCCATAGGCCATTGCTTTCATTGCGCGCAATGGTTTCATTGTGGAATAATTTTGCAACATGGGCGCTGTCTTTACCGTATGGGAAAACTCGGATTGCTCCTTGGCGAACAAGCTGTTCATCAGGATCAATACTGTCTTTTTGGGCTGCTTTTAATCGCACAAATTTATGGCCCCAGCGATGGGAGATGCCAGTATGTTCAATAATATAACTTTGGCGGTCGAGCATTTCTTGCAACGCACGACGGGCTTGATTATGAAATTGTCGTGCATTGGGTAGAAGCGCGTGCTCGTCCGGGCTAATTGTATCAATGATTTCGAAGGTTTCAGTGCCCTGTTGAAACCGGTTGCCACTAAGGGCCAGTGGATTATCCCGCGCTATGGTTTTGATTTGAGTGTGGGCTAAACTAAGGGGAGCTAAAGCTCCGCCAAGTGTGCTTATAAGGAACAGTCGGCGTGATGGTGTTGGAACCCTCATGAATGAGAGCGGACGCGTATAGTGATGGTCGAAGTTTGTCCTATTTCATCAACGACAGCGAGCAAGTAGAACCCTTCCTTGTTTGGGTACCATATATGCCGCTCCCCGATCGGGTCTTGTTTTATTCTATGGCCGTCCACATACCATTTCGTTTTGCCTTTGCCCCCGCTTGATGTCAGGGCAAAGCCTTTTTTGGTTTTGTTTGCTGGATCGAGAAAGACTTCAATTCCGTCACGGGGGAAGGTGATTTGTGGGGGGAGTGATTGTACATTGCGAGCGGGGCTATTTGCTGGAATGAAGGGAGCGTTTTGGTTTGACGGATGTTTGAGTGCAGTTAGGATATCTTCGTTGTAACCGAGCATATCAAAGGTAGAAAACAGCAAGGGCGCGGCTGTGTTTCGGCCAGTTTTACCCGGGCGAGGGGCGCCATCTGCCCGGCCAATCCAGATAATCACTGTGTACTGATCGTTAAATCCTGCAGCCCAAGCATCTCGAAATCCCCATGATGTACCGGTTTTAAAGGCAATATCAGGTGCCTCCTTTGTTAGTGCGGCTGGGGCGCGGCCTTTCAGGGACGGCGCATTGCGTAGAATTTGCGAAATTGAACTGGCGGTTTCTTGGGAAAACAATTGATAAGACTGATCCGACGAAGGGGTTGAGGCCAGATAATGTAATGGTTTCACTGTGCCGTCAGTGGCTAATGCGGCATAAAGCGTAGCCATTTCACGCATACGTAATCCGGTACCGCCAAGAGCGAGGGCTAGGCCGGGTTGTGTCGTTTTACTGTTTGGTGTTTGCAGCGCTGTACCCGCCATGGATAAAGCGGCTTTAAAGCGTGCGCTACCAATTTTTTCCAACGCCGCAACGGCGGGAACATTCAACGAATGTTGGAGGGCTTCTTTGATACGGACTTCCCCGCGAAATGTTCGGTCAAAATTCTCAGGGCTATAACCACCAAAGGTGCGCGGTAAATCATTGATTACGCTCTCTGGATTTAGTGAACCATCTTCAAAGGCCATCGCATAGATAAATGGTTTTAATGCAGAGCCAGGCGAGCGAACCGCGTTTGTTAGGTCTAACCATCCACCCGGCACATCAGTACCGGAAGAACCGATCAATGCTCGAACAGCGCGTGTTTCATTCTCGACAATGATCATTGCTATTGTGGCGTCATCTGTAAACGGAGCGCCGTACCCTTTGACTAGCGCTTCGGCGCGCTGCTGAATGCCAAGATCAAGGGTAAGATTGGTAATGTGGCTGTCTTGCGACTTGGATGTGTGATGAGCGAGATGCCATGCTGTGCGAGAGAATGAAGATTTTCCAGTTAGCAGGTGCGCGTGCTTTGCTTCGTTTGCATGATTTTCAGATAGTGCGCCAAGTCGAGATAGTTTTTTTAAAATACTAGCCCGCGCATGAAGGGCCGCCTTTGGTTTGCGATCCGGGCGACGTGCTTCTGGTGATTGTGGTAGCGCGATTAATAATGCCTGCTCGGCATTGGTTAACATCAACGGTTCCTTATCAAACCACGTAAGACTTGCCGCGCGTACACCCTGTACATTCCCCCCATAGGGGGTGAGGGTTAGGTACAATGAGAGAATTTCATCTTTTGATAGTCGCCGCTCTATCTGCATAGCCCGGAACATTTCGATAAGTTTCGAGCCAAGGTTCCGTGGGCGCGGTTCCAGTAGGCGGGCCGTCTGCATGGTAATGGTGGAAGCGCCTGAGACTATCCGCCTTCGATGAGTTGCGCTCAGGGTCGCCCGGAATATTGCGTACGGATCAATACCCCAATGTTCGTAGAAGCGTTTGTCTTCAATAAGAATAAGGCGCTTACGGAAGGTAGGGTCGATTTCATCCAGCGTAGTTTGAAACCGCCAATTTCCATCTTCATTGGTGAAGGCGTGAATCCAATGGTCATTGTGGTCAAGTATCAATGGGCTAATGGCGTCAGCTTTATGAAGTGGTGGCGGGAAAAAGAGATCAAGCGCAATGACAATAAACAAAGTAATAACGGTGACGATGATACCATATTGCCAGTTGTTCTTCATATTCATTCTTGCCAACACTCAATTATCCTCTGCTCATGATCTACCTTCAGTTTATGGTCAACGATTGACCGGCTGTCCTGGCAAAAATGCCGGGTCGGTACATGTCTTCGATTACCCCGCCGGGCATAGTGTATTTACCGGGGGTTACGGCTCTAACGACATAAGCCAATGTAAAGCGCTTACCATCACGCACATCAACGGCGGCAACAAAACGGTCATCTCGGGCTTCTGCAACACGGCTATAACTCAGATCGTTAATCCAACTATATCCATTTGTTCCAGGTCGCAGGATAGTCTCTATTTCAAAGCCTGCAGGTAACAGGTCAGCGATGATAAATGGATGATTGCGTTTGTCCGTTGCCTTGCCAGAAAGAACAATCACGAAACGCTCATTTTGGTTTACCTCAGCGAGGTTGATATTGCGACCTTGTCGGGTTGCAATGCGTTTGCTGAGGGTTACGCCATTTGAGGCCGCTGGCGGCGATGCTTTCGGCGAGCCGCTTTTCGTCACCGAAAGGAACAATGGTGCGTTGCTACGGTTCTCATATTGCTTGCCACTCATAATATCATCAGCATCTGGCGTGAATGTAGGTGCTGGTGTGAGGTTAGAGGCAAGGGTGCCATCTATTGCGATTTTAACTGGGCCTGCTTCCTTTAGTAGTGTGTTTGCAGCCATGAGCACAAAGGCTTTTTCTTGTGTGTGCATACGGCGTGGCTCTTTCATAAAACGCGTCATATGTGCGGATGCATCCTCAAGCAGGTGATCATAACCTGCTTCGGAAATTAGCGTTACGAGGCCAGCCATATCGCGCAGCGGAGTCTGATAATAATTCCAACTGTTTTTATGACCATTGCCTTTGAGGGCTTCGCGAAACGCATTCTCTGCACGTGCGCGATCTCCGAACGAGGCCAGCGCAGCTCCGATATGAGCTTTTGCCAACGGGTTTTGTGTTTTGGTCAATAAACTATCGTGGAAATATCGCACATCAGACAAATCTGCACGGCCAGCTCGTGCCAGTACGTAATGAGCAT
>CAZGVP010000308.1:0-3973 GCA_964529135.1 uncultured Caulobacterales bacterium
AACATTACTGATTTTGATGATTTGGTTGCTAATCACCTTATCGTTGATACGGATGGTGTGACGCAGATTGTTGATGGCGTTAATCGAATTATTCTAGAGGGCGTAGATATAAATGATTTGGATGCAGCAGATTTTCTTTTTGCCTAACATGTACTTTATGAACTGAAGTAGCTGCTCGAGCATATAAAGTTCAAGCCTATTGCATATTACGCAGGAATTTCTGGTTGTGTCTTCTTTATTGCATGGAGTACCCTCCAATCAGGTTTTATGATTGGAATTCTTACTATGTCTCTGGCAGGGAAAACTCTTTTTATCACAGGTGCAAGCCGAGGTATTGGATTGGCGATTGCCAAAAAAGCTGCAAGTGAGGGTGCAAATATTGCGATTGCGGCAAAGACGGCCCAGGCACATAAACATTTACCAGGCACAATTTACACTGCTGCTGAAGAAATTGAAGCGGCAGGCGGCAATGCGTTACCATTAATCGTTGATATTCGTCATGAAGACCAGGTTCAAGCTGCAGTACAGGCGACGGTAGAAAAGTTTGGTGGCATTGATATTTGTGTTAACAATGCTTCTGCAATCAGTTTGACACAAACCGAATCCACTGAAATGAAGCGCTGGGACTTGATGCATCAGGTGAATGCGCGCGGCACATTTATGGTGAGTAAAGCTTGTATTCCGCACTTAAAAAAATCAGACAACCCCCATGTTTTGATGTTATCCCCGCCTCTGGATTTGAAACCCAAATGGTTTGCAGGTCACGTTGCATATTCAATGGCAAAGTATGGGATGTCATTATCGGTGCTTGGTATGGCCGAAGAGTTTCGCACAGATGGTATTGCGTTTAATGCATTATGGCCGCGCACAGCGATTGCAACGGCTGCTGTGGAGTTTGCTCTTGGCGGTGATGAGATGATGAAATCATCGCGCAAACCAGATATACTTTCTGATGCGGCTCATATGATTTTTTGCAAACCAGCAAAAAACTTCACTGGTAACTTTTTGATTGATGATAATTTTCTTTTTGAAAACGGCATAACCGACTTTGAGAAATACCGTGTTGATCCTAAGCGAAAACTGGTAGTAGATTTTTTTGTCCCCGATGAACCGGGACCACCTCCGGGTGTAGGTGAAACCCTGATCTCCTAGGCAAAAATATCGATGACAACAATTGTTTACTCTCATGTTGCTTTCAATAATCATGAAGTGCCGCCGGGGCATGTGGAACATGGCGGTCGTTATAAGGCTGTAGAGTCAGCTTTGGGTGATGAGAGTTTTGCAGAACTTGATTCACGTTCTGCGCCGCGCGCGCCACTTGGTGCGACATTACTGGCCCATCCTCAATCTTATGGCGATGCAATCGATAAGGTGAATCCAAATAGTGGTCTTGCACAATTGGATGCTGATACTTTTATGGGGCCAACAAGCCTTGATGCGACATTGCGTGCCGCGGGCGGTGCGATGGCTGGGGTCGATGCGGTCTTTAATGGCGATGCTAAGAATGCTTTTGTGGCTGCCCGTCCGCCTGGCCATCATGCGGAGCGGGCACGGGCTATGGGTTTTTGTATTTTTAACCATGTGGCCATAGCAGCTCTTTATGCACGTCATGCTCACGGCGCATCCAGAGTTGCTGTGGTTGATTTCGATGTGCATCATGGCAATGGGACAGAGGCAATCTTGTGGGATGACGAACAGGCATTCTTTGCGTCTTCTCATGAATGGCCGCAATACCCCGGTACGGGCAGGGATAGCGATCGCGGAGGGTTTAACAATATTCGCAATGCCCCCTTGGCCACTGGCACTGACGGCGATGGCTTCCGCCGGGCCTGGGGAGACCAATTATTGCCAGCCTTGTCTGATTTTTCCCCCGACATTATTGTGATTTCTGCCGGGTTTGATGCTCATCGTGCGGACCCGCTGGGTGGTCTGGAGCTGACAGAAGAAGATTTCTCATGGGTCACAAGGGAAATTTGCGATGTGGCGAAAGATGTGTGCGATGGCCGGATTGTGTCAGTGCTCGAAGGGGGCTATGACCTGTCTGCACTAGGGGTCAGTGTGGCCGCGCATGTCAAAGTGTTGATGGATTGTTGATATCTGTTGAGTGTGTGCCCGAGCCCGAAGGATGCGATTATCAGATGGGCGATACACCATAAATGACAGGACGGATCATCACGGTACGCCACGGCCGCCCGGCATTATCCCGGAGCGTTTTCATATCGGCGCAAGGCTATGGCGATTGGTGGCGTCAATATGATGAGGGTGGGCTGAGACCTGGCCAGACCCCTCCTGGTAAACTCAAAGCTCTTGCCCGGCAGGCAACAACAATTCTTTCCTCTACCATGCCACGTGCCATTGAAACCGCTGAAATGATTAAGGGGCCGCACCATAAACTGATCATCGATGCCTTATTTATTGAAGCGCCATTGCCGCCGCCGCCTTTGCCAGAATGGCTGAAGTTGTCGCCGCGCTGGTGGGGTGTTATCTCGCGCACATGGTGGTTTTATGGCTATACACCAGACGGGATGGAAACGCGCTCACAAGCCTGGATACGCGTTGATCAGATCATTGACCGGTTAAGTGAGCATGCCCGTCACGGCGATGTGGTCTTGTGTGCTCATGGTTATCTAAATTGGATGATCTCAAGGCGGATTAAACAACGCGGCTGGAAAATGCAGGGCTGGCGCCTCGGTAATAAATACTGGTCTCGCCGGGTTTATGCGCAAAAATAGTTGTACTGCTATAAAATCTGGAATTTTTATAGCGCCCATTTAAACATTAGTGGCAATTTGTGATTAGCATAATCCACATGCAATGCTTTGCGATCTTGAGTAGGGTTTGATGATTGAGATCGGTCAAGTGTCAAAGATTTTATAAAAAGCACATCACATGGGGGCTTACACGACGCCACCGTTCCCACAGCTCGTGCTATTGGGTGGGCGTAATCCAACCCGGATATATTTCTTGCTCATAAATCATGTTCCACATACTCAGATTAAAGTATGTGTTGCGATGACCAATTGAGATCGCAGGTTGTTTGTGACTCTTGACCACGCCTTGCTGTCCGCGCCATAAGCAGGGCAAAACAGGAACACAATTATGGCCATCCCTGCAGATATTAAAAAACTTACCTTTGAAGCTGCCCTTGGCGAGCTTGAAGAGATTGTCAGCAAGCTGGAAAGTGGGCGGGCGGAGCTGGAGGAATCCATCTCGCTATATGAGCGCGGCGCGGCTCTGAAAGCCCATTGTGCAACAAAGTTGAAATCTGCTCAGGAAAAAATCGAGAAAATTGTGGTGGATGATAAAGGCGCAGTATCGGTTGAGCCTGCCAGCTTTGACTAATGTTTTCTGATAAATCGCAAAAATGTGGCGTGATATCAGTGTCGGAGTTTGCCTATTGTGGCGTAAAAGCCATTACGGACCCCAAATTACGGCTATCACAGCAGTTTCATTGGCCAAATTGGTATCAGACAGGATAAAACCTTTTATAAGAGGCAGAAAATCTGTAAAGCTACCGCACTTGCGAATGAGGGCTCCAATAACCTGGACATTCGCCCAAAGGTTAACGCGTAATCCGGGAAGATAAAAATATGACTGACACCCCAAAGGCACCAGACGGCTCAGGTACACTAGACACAAAAACGACCACGCCGATGCTCGATAAGGTTACTTGGCCCGCGGATCTGCGTGAAATGGACAAATCAGATTTACGCCAGTTGGCCGATGAATTGCGCCAGGAAATGATTGATGCGGTGTCGGTGACAGGTGGGCATTTGGGCTCCGGTCTTGGGGTGGTAGAGCTGACTACAGCGATCCATTACGTTTTCAACACGCCAGATGACAAGCTCGTTTGGGATGTGGGTCATCAATGCTATCCTCACAAAATTCTTACCGGTCGTCGCGACCGTATCCGTACCCTTCGCCAAGGTGGTGGACTTTCCGGTTTTACCAAACGTGCAGAGAGTGAATATGA
>CAZGVP010000309.1:0-3961 GCA_964529135.1 uncultured Caulobacterales bacterium
TGATGCTTGATGAACCCGAAGAGGGTGTTGCGCCAGGTCAAGCTTGTGTTTTCTATACGGATGATCCAGAGCATACGCGCGTATTGGGAGGTGGATGGATTGCCGGAACCGAGGCAATGCAGTTTTCAGCGGTAAAATCTAATCTGGATATTAGCCCGGCCATATTATAGCTGGTTAATGGCAAAATATTACATGACGAATCGCGTATTCATAATTAGGACTAACAGTTGCAATTTCGCGTAACCCGTGTATTGCCGACAAATCTTTTTGTGAGTAAGTTCAAGGGCGCGTGCATTATGGTAAAAAAACTGAAATATGATTGCCTGAAATGTTCAGCTTATTGCTGTTCTTATACCCATATACCGACAACCAAGACGGATATCAAAAGACTGGCGAAGCATTTTGATATCACTGAGGAGCAGGCAAAACGTAAATACACCAAGAAGGGTGATGACGAAAACCCTCGTGTCCTGCGCCATACTGATGACGAGCATTTTGTGACGGCCTGTATGTTTCTGGATAAAGATACCCGAAATTGCACGATTTATGATGGTCGCCCGAAGATTTGTCGTGAATTTCCAACGCAAAACCGGTGCGGGTATTATGATTTTCTTATGTTTGAGCGCGAAGTGCAGGACGATCCTGATTGGGTAGCGACCACAGATTAGGCAATCGCCTTTTTCTAAACCCTTAGGTGACCTAGATTAAGAATAGCCTACAGCTGCAAAGCTAACCCAAGCCTGGCATCTAATTTAGCGAAGTTTCCACATCTGTGCAAAACTATCCTTCGTAAGGGAGTGCATGCATTTCTATAGTGGATGGCGATGAAAACGTAGAATCATAGTAGAAAAACGTCATGCACTCTTATCTTGCTTTACTCAATCGTGCTCTCGTTGATGGAGATGAACGCATCGATCGCACTGGGGTCGGGACGCGGGCAGTTTTTGGTCATCAAATGCGGTTCGATCTGAGTGAAGGGTTTCCTCTACTCACCACCAAGAAACTGCACACAAAATCAATCATTTATGAGCTGCTCTGGTTCCTCACTGGCGATACTAATACGGCTTGGTTGAAACAGCGCGGGGTTTCAATATGGGATGAGTGGGCTGATGCAAATGGTGATCTCGGGCCGGTTTATGGGGCTCAGTGGAGAAGTTGGAAAAGCGCAGATGGTCAGGTTGTGGATCAAATCAGTCAGTTGGTGGAGTCCATTAAGGCCAACCCATATTCCCGGCGACTGTTAGTCAGCGCTTGGAATCCGGGCGAACTTGATCAGATGGCACTTGCGCCTTGTCATTGTCTGTTTCAGTTTTTTGTCGCGGATGGTCGGTTGTCTTGCCAACTCTATCAGCGATCGGGGGATATATTTTTGGGGGTTCCCTTCAACATTGCTTCTTATGCGCTCCTCACATGCATGGTTGCACAGGTTACCGGTTTGCAGCCAGGCGATTTTGTTCATACTCTTGGCGATGCTCACCTTTATCTCAATCATGTAGACCAAGCCCAAAAACAGTTGGCACGAGAACCTGGCATCTTGCCAACATTATGGTTAAATCCGGATGTCAGTTCTATTTTCGAGTTTCAATATGAAGATATAAAAATCGAAGACTATGCGCCTCAAGCTCATATTAAAGCCCCTGTAGCAGTATGAGTGAGGCCGATATATCAATTGCATTAATAGCAGCGGTGAGTGAAAACGGTGTAATCGGGGTAAACGGCGATATGCCATGGCGATTATCGGAAGACCTCAAATGGTTTAAGAAAAATACGCTTGGCAAACCGATCATCATGGGGCGAAAGACATTTCAATCTATTGGTAAGCCTTTGCCGGGACGTAGCAACATTGTCATTACGCGTGACGATAGTTTTGCTCATGAAGATGTGTTGGTGGTTAGATCAATCTCAGAGGCATTAGAAGTGGGGAAGCGTATTGCCGTTTCTGATGGTAGTTCAGAAATTTGTATTATTGGTGGCGGTGAAATTTATGCCCAAACCTTGCCTTTAGCGTCACGCCTATACCTCACGCGGGTAATGGCAACGCTTGAGGGTGATGTTTTTTTTCCCGAGATTGATTCGCGAAACTGGAATATTTCACGTCATGGAGTGGTTATGCTGGATGCAAAAAACTCCCATCCATGTGAGTTTTTTATCTTCGATCTTCAGGCATGATTTGGGGTAGCGCGCTTGGAACTCGTGTAAATACTGGGAATGCAGTGATTTTGAACAGGTGGTTCGCTTGTTGATTTAGCCCCAGAGATTTCGACAATTTAATTGAGTTTTTCAAAGCTTATTCAAGAAAGGTGCTTTGTTGTGGAGCGAGCTTTCGTGTATAAGTTATGATAATAAAAATTATTGGGTTGCATGGGAAAATGCTATGATAAACAAAATGATCACGCCTGAACGATATGGGCAGAAAATCAGTATGCGCGGTATGAAAAGCACGTTGTTATGCACGGGAATGACAGGTTTGATGACAATATCGATGCCTGCAGTCATGGCTCAAGGGGCCCCCTCTTTTGATCTTTCCTGTAGGGGCGGTGGCGATGTTCGTCAGATACTGGTGGTTGCACCTGGTGAAAAGGGGGCAGCTTGCGATGTAATTTATACTCGTGATCGAGGGCTCACTTCGACCACGCCTTACTATGCCAATAGTGATATCAATTTTTGCTTCGACAAGGCCGCACTCATTCGGGATAAGCTGAAATCTTCCAATTATGAATGTAGTGGCGCTGGGTTGGATCGAAAGGCTCAGGTTAAGCAGGCGGTCACGGTTGAACCCCAACCAGTCTCTGTAGCATCACAAGAAACGGTTGCCGCAGCAAATGAGGCGTCTGAAAAAACGGCTCAGGAACTTGCTAATGTTACTGATGAAACCGTTACGAATGTTGTGCCTGACCAACTTGTATCAGATACGCAGGAAGCCCTTTCTAATCGAGAGGCGTTCTTGCGACGCCTTAAATCCGCAGATACAAAAGCGCCAGTTGTGGCGAAAGCTGGGAATGCGAACATTGAAGTGCCGGTTGCTGCGCCGGTTACCAAGACGGCAGCAAGTGATCTTGTGCGCAATCAGTCGGCTATCGCTATCGCAAATACAGGGCCTGTAACGTTGGTAACGCCTGCTCTAACAGCTGAAACTGAAACGTCATCTAAGCAGGCCGCTTCTGATGTTCCTGCCCAGTCGCGTTCAGATGCGGCAAATAAATTTGTTGGTGCAACGCCGGTGGTTTTAGCGAGTTCACAGCCTGACCGTGAGGTTGTTCAACCAGCTGTAATTGCGCCTGAAGCTGCGAGCAGTGTGACCTTGGCAGTGCCACAAACGGATGCTGTGAGTGCACCCTCTGCGGGGGGATTGTTGTCATCTGTTGTGAATGCGACGAGAGCAGATAAACCTCGCTCAAGACCAGATATCATCCGTGCTACTTTGACAGCACAGGCTGCAGCTTGGAATGAAGGTGATGTTGAGGCCTTTATGGAAGGCTATTGGCGTGATCCTGATCTTCGGTTTGTTTCTGGTACTGAAGTATCCAAGGGCTGGAACAATACGCTTAAGCGATACAAGAAGCGTTATGGTAATGGAGCAGCGCTTGGCCAGTTGATGTTCGAGAATATGGATGTGCAAATGGTCACTGAGGATGTGGCTATTGTGGTTGGTCGCTTTGATTTGGCAAGATCAGGGACACAACACACCGGGTTATTCACGTTAGTAATGAAACGTTTTGAAGGGGCATGGCGTATTGTCCATGATCATACGGTTGCTGATACTCCTGTTATTCCCCCTGCTGAGCAAGTGGAATAAAGACAAAATTTCACAAGTGTTAAGTGTAACTTCTTTTTAAAGAAAAAAGCCCGGCAGTTTCCCGCCGGGCTTTTTCTTATTCCATATGCAAGCAATGGTAGAAGGGTGGGGTTACATCATGCCGCCCATGCCGCCCATGCCGCCCATGCCACCCATATCAGGCAT
>CAZGVP010000310.1:0-3935 GCA_964529135.1 uncultured Caulobacterales bacterium
GTAATTCACTTGGGCAACCAACTCCTTCGCGTGCGCGGCCATCACTATCGCCCCTCCCATAGAGTGCCCAAGAACATAAATTGGCAAATCCGTATGGCGCGCCCGCACAACCTGAACCATCGCGCGCAAATCCTCTACAAATACATCCGTACCTGGCCATTCATCCACAATACTGGCTTCATCTTGCTGTAACTTGCCAAACCCGCGCTGATCCAATGCATAGACGAATGTCCCATTACTCGACCACCATTGCCCGGCTCCATCGAATGCATGCCCATAATCATTCATGCCATGGAGTGCAATTATTACCGCATTAGGGTTATCAGACTGCCACCTACGAACAAATAACTGAGTTCCATCAAACGATGTCAGGATATCACCCGATAAAACCGGACTAGTCGTTTTTTGTAATTCCTGGTTTCCCCCTGCGCAAGCAGTAAGAAGTGCAACAAAAAAGCCTGCAAACACTGTATGCCAGGCTATTGCCCTGTTGATGATTGTGTATCTCATAACAAAAACATTCTATATTTCTACAAACCGGAGGATATATATGAGGCTCTTTGGATACTGGCAGTCAAGCGCTACTTGGCGTGTTCGCCTAGCACTTTCACTCAAAAATATTGACTATGATTATGTACCTGTAAATCTTCTAAAGGGGGAACAGCGCAAACCTGAATATCTAGCCCGCAATCCCCAGGGGCTTGTCCCGGTTCTGGAGACAAACGATGGTACTTGCCTGGCGCAATCTTTGGCGATCATCCATTATCTCGAAAAACAATTCCCCAAAAGCCCACTTCTCCCTATGGACCCCGTGATGGCAGCAAAAGCGGAGGCCATTGCAATCATGATTAACAGTGAAGCGCAACCTTTTGGCAATCGCCGGGTACTTCAATATCTAAAAACCAAACTAGGTTTTGACGAAGGCAAAATTAGTGACTGGATGAACCAATGGCCAGGGCAAACCCTTGGCGTTGTTGAAACTCTCATGCCAGCAAATGGTGCGTTCTTTTCCGATGAACGCCCGGGTCTACCGGAAATCTTCATAATCCCGCAACTCTATGCAGCGCGACGGTTTGGCGCTGATATAGGCGCATTTACCAACTTGTTAGCGACCGAAAAGCGATGCGAGGGGTTAGATACATTTTTCCGGGCTCACCCTTTTCAGCAGATTGACAGCACGAAGTGATCAAGCACCACCACTAAAAAACTCTATTCATATTCCGGAGACAAAGAATGGAACCACTTATTTTCTCTTTTGGCGATAAGACCCCAAAAATTCATAAAACAGCATTCATCGCACCAGGCGCTATCTTGTGTGGGGATGTTGTGGTCGAGGCACATGCTTCAATCTGGTATGGGTGCGTGCTCCGCGCTGACTGTCACAAGATACACATTGGTGCCGGGTCAAACATCCAAGATGGAACAATCATCCATGTTGATGAACCACATCTGGGCGGTACTCCAACAATCATTGGGGAAAATGCCCTCATTGGCCATCGCTGCATGCTTCATGGGTGCACTGTGGAAGATGGCGGCTTTGTCGGGATGGCATCAACAATGCTCGATCGATCTTGTGTCGAAACTGGTGGTTTTCTGGCAGCAGGAGCATTTTTGGGGATAGGAAAAACCGTGCCTGTCGGCGAAATGTGGGCGGGTTTACCAGCAAAAAAGATGCGTGATCTAAAACCCGGTGAGGAAAAACTTGGCCTGATGGGATCTGCGCACTACCGAGAATTTGCTGACCTGCATCAAGACGCACTCTCGCAACACGCTAATGACAAATAAAAAGAGAGAAAAGGAAACCCTTTTCTCTCAATAAATCAATATCGAAATCGTATGTATCAGGAGAACCCGATTCAACCGTTCCCACGCATGCCTGAGAGGCCGGAAATCAAGGTTAACAACCCACCGCCACCGGCAAGATAAGAGCCCCAACCAACGGCTGCGGCTTCCTCACTCATAACAATAAAGCAAAAATAGGCTATTCCTCCAATTGCGACGATCCCGGCAATTGCGGTTACTAAACTAACCAACCGACCAATGAACGGCAAAAGACCCAAAATACCAAGAACAGCAGCAACCGCAGAGACAAATACCGCCCCAAAAATTGCAAGCCCAAGTTTATCACCCTTTGGCTTACACTCACCTTCAATGGAATAATTCTGATTAATAAAGCAGGAAATTGTATTTCCCACAAAGAACTGGCCAGTGCGAGATGCAGACGCTTCCCCACCAATAGGATCATTCGAGTCAAAAGAATAAATCGGTGCGAATAATAGTGCAGCAATAACTGCCAATGGTAGAATAATCCGTGCCATAAGTCGTAGCCCCTTTGCCCTTAACCCCGTTAAACTATCCCGTCTAAATTAAGGGGTAGTTTACCTTTTGTTAACCAATAGGCAAGGCTCGTTTAGAGCTTATACGGCTAAAATCATCGAATTTAGAATATTTATTGTAATTTCAATAAGTTAGAAAAGATATTCTAACCATTATCTCTAGGCTCTGGTTACAACGTTGGAGTAGAGATCACGATGAAGGTTGATCATACCAGCCTTTAAAAGGCTATTTCTGTTAGCCTTCATCTTCCAGGCAATTCCAAAAAAACCAATAAGCATCAGAGCCCAGCTAGAAGGTTCTGGTGAAGCTGCAACGACGGATGCAAACGTCAGCGTTCCGCCATCTATGAACGATCCACCGCCTGCAGCGCCCAATCCCGAAGTACCAATAACGATAGTATTACACCCTCCAATTGCATCACAACCAGAAAGAAAAGCATCTGTATTTATTGAGAAAAACCCTGTACCCGGAACCTCTGTAAACTGAAAAATAGATGGAGCTCCGCCAGGTGTTTGAAATCCAGGTGTATTGGCAATTGAAAATGCCAGGCTACCACCTGCACCCGTCGGCCCAATATTACCAAGCAACACTGATACATAAAGATCACCTGACCCAGAGGGCACTGCTGAAACAACATCAAACCTTACATTAAGACTGGGCACACCCGCCACAACACCGGTTATGTCTTCATCAAATAGCAAAAACCCAAGATCGCCGGGGTCAAAGGTTACTTCTGTACCTGCTGTCGGTGGACCAACCAAATCAGACAGATTACCTGGTGTGGGTATAGGACCCGTAACACCAAAACTATTCGTCGGGAACAAGGTTGTATCAGCATTTGCCACGGGTATTATCCCCCCCATGGCTATCACGCAGGATGTAAAAATAGTAAGTAGTTTTCGTATACACATAATACAAACCCATACGATAAATTCTAATTTAAAATTTATCAGTAGGGTATTAAGGGTTATTTTCGGAAGTTGATAAAATTGTACATAAATACATCTCTTATGGTTACTCCTTGGAGGTCACAATGACTGTGAAGGATTATGTAATGATAAACGGGTCAATACAGCATCAAGCACACACAAATTCATTAAGCATATTTGTCTTTGATAATCCTATATAAATAGCCACACTTTGTGCTTTTTCACGGCGTTTATGAGCGTCATAGAGTCAATAAAATCTGAATAATGCCGTCGATAAACCTGCCCAAAATGAGCAATACATATATAAGAAATTCATGAAAAAACCGCTTGAACGATATCACGACTTGTTAAATGCAGGAGATTTACGCCCGGATGCGGCTCAAGAACAAGCAATGCAATTACTGGGCTGCCTCGAACAAAAATTAGATCACTGGCAACCGACAAAAAGAGGAGGGCTAATCTCGCTGTTCCGCCGGAAAACCATCCAGGCTCCAAAGGGGCTATATCTTTGGGGAGGTGTTGGCCGGGGTAAAAGCTTGCTAATGGACTTATTTTTTAACAACACGGCCTTTCAACCAAAACGGCGCGTGCATTTTCATGAATTCATGCTGGACGCTCACGATGCCATCGCACAATGGCGAAACATGCCACAAGCAACACGGCGCAAAC
>CAZGVP010000311.1:0-3921 GCA_964529135.1 uncultured Caulobacterales bacterium
ATGTACCGCATAAGTGTTAAAAGCGTTGCCCCCATCAAGATACCAAAGAACATCCCCTGACGGTTTGTATGAATCCAGTTAACTGTGGTGAAAATAATTTTTTTCCAAACCGGGAATTGATCTTCAATTTTAAGAAATGCCTCAAAACTGAGGGGATCTTCTAACTGAATGGCACCCCCAAGGATTGCTTTGTCACCAAGTGAGGGATATCGGGAAGAAGTCCAAAACAGGAATGTAATGAGTGCGAGTAAAGTAATAGCAAGATAAAAACGATACTGAAATTTCTTTTCTATTATCGATCTCATTGTTTTCGTTTCTACAGTTTAGCTAGATAGCAGTCCTGATTGCAGCAAAACCTTAGCAGCTATGGCAAAGGTTACAATATCTCGCTTAAAAGCTCAGTGATCCGACCGATTTGCATGTCATAAGTGCCAAGCAGGGTATATATAGCGATTATTTGCAAACTAACCAACCCTAATTAGTTGACGTTGAAAACGAACTCGTTAGGGTGCGCCATACAGACGCTACTTTTAGACGAGGGCGCAGTCGGGGGAGCATAAAAATACAAGAGCCCTTAATTCTGTCCAAAATTTTGACATCTCTTTTTTGTTAATCAAGAGATATGTTCATTCAGGGAGGAAGACATGAAATTTAGAATTTTTATTACCGGGCTTTCGACGGTTTTTTGTTTGTTGATGATCGAGAGTTCTTTTGCAAGTTCAGTGAAAATATCAGGTGGTGTGGTTCAGGTTAGCCCAAATGGGCATGCGACAAATATGACTTTAACTATCACGGGGCCTAATGGTTTTCAGGCAACTTCTTACTCCGAATTTTCAGTTCCTAAAGTTTCTATATCGCGAAATAGTATAGTTAGTGATGGCCTTTACCGATGGCAACTTACTGGCGCTAGTGGTGATGAAGTCGCTATGCAAAACACAAACCTTGATTATGGACGTGGAGACAATACTAAACGTTTCATCCAAATCCCTATGGGAGACAGTGGTGTGTTTCGTGTGAAAAACGGTCAGGTGATCTCACCACAATTGAAACGGAACAATGTGTCCGGATCAGATGCTGATATTCAATAAAGGGGGTTAATATGACTGCATTATTTAAAACGCTCAGGTGTGTCGCTACTGGTACCGCTATTGTTTTTTGTACTTTGACCGCAACATCCACAATGGCTGATCAGGTAATATTGGATGATTTAATTGTTGATGGTAGCATTTGCGTAGGGATGGATTGCGTCAATGGAGAGAGTTTCGGTTTTGATACAATCAGGCTGAAAGAGAACAACCTTCGTATTCGTTTCCAGGATACGAGTAATTCGGCCAGTTTTCCATCAAATGATTGGCAAATAACGATTAATGATACATCGAATGGTGGTCAGAATAAGTTTTCTATTGATGATATTGATGGCGGGCGAACGCCATTTACAATTGAGGCGAGCGCTCCGAGCAATTCGCTTTATGTAGACGATGGTGGACGTGTGGGTTTTGGAACAGGGACGCCAATTGTTGATATGCATGCTGTAGGAGGGAACACCCCTACTCTAAGGCTGGAGCAGGATGGCTCATCAGGATTTACTCCGCAAACATTTGATATTGCCAGTAATGAATCCAACTTCTTTGTTCGTGACGTTACCAATGGGAGTCAGTTGCCGTTTCAGATCAAGCCTGGAGCTGATACTGGATCTTTGTTCATAGCCGCTGATGGTAATGTTGGAATGGGAACGGGAACTCCGGTAGCGGATTTACACGTAAGAAACACTTCCTCGGGTGTGCGTGAGCTTTTCAGGATGACAAATAATGGTGGTGCTTTTTTTACAATGGAAAATACTGCTACTGCAGACAGCTGGTTTTTCTTACATCAGGATAATGCCCCTAACAGCTTAATTCTTAGGCATTCTGGTGATGGCCTCCAGGAATTAAATCTTGATCCTGATGGTAATATGATTATCAGCGGTGCGCTTACCGAAAACTCCGACAGGAATAATAAAACTGATATTGTTGAAGTCGATGGGAGTACGATTCTTGATCGAGTAGGAAAATTGCCGATTAGCGAGTGGGCCTATAAGCATGACACAAATACCCGTCATATAGGGCCAATGGCACAGGATTTTTATGCTCTTTTTGGCACTGGTCGTAATGATAAAGGTATTTCAACGATTGATACGAGTGGGGTGGCTTTAGCTTCCATTAAGGCTCTGCATGCCGAGAATTCACAGTTAAAGGCAAGGCTTGAAAAGCTCGAAAGCATTGTTGCTTCTCAGCAGGAATAAGTTTTTAAAATTTCTCGCAAAAGGCTCCTGCATTGCAGGGGCTTTTTGTATTTTCTGCTGTTTTATTTGTTGTACCACCGTGGCTCAATGTGATGAGGAGAGGTTTTAGTGATGTCAAATTCAGGGAAACTTGCGCCAGATTACTCGCGTGTTGGGGTGTGGGATTTATCTTATCGAGGGGATAAACCTCGGAAAATGTATGATGATGCTGCCACGGCTAAGATTGCTGGAGGGTTTTTAAATCAACCGAATATTCTGGAGATTGAAGATCGCGGTTGCGGATATGGGGGGTTTGCTGATTATATTGGATCGCATCAAACCTATATAGGAGTTGATGGATCTCAATCAAAAGCAGCCTCGATAAATGCTGATCTCGTGAGTTATGTTAGTGATGTAGATGCCGTTCATATGCGTGCTATTATTGAGCACAATAGTGACTGGCTGCCGATCTTGAAAAACGCAATAAAATCATTTCGAAAAAGAATGGTTTTAACTTTGTTCACACCTTATCAGGAAACAACGCGCCTGATTGATACGATGCCAAATTATAACGGAACTGGCCACGATATGATCGATATCGGGTTTGCACGTGATGATATCGTGGAACATTTTAAAGGGTTAAAGTGGTTTTCGGTTGAAAATATTAAAACGGTCACGAAATATGAGATTGAACATATGTTCTTTTTGGAACGGGTGTAGGTAAGCCTTGCCAAAGTGGTTTTTGTAATTCTATTGACCTTGCTTTGAGGGATAATATTATTTGGATATTGGTTTTTGTAACAAAATAATGCTGTCACGTTTAAGAAGGTCCATATCAGCTTGATGTACCATCCATCCGGACTGTTTCGCAATATTCACCATTGAGACTGGGTCGTTGCGTGGCCACCATATGTCATTGTCATTAAGTTGTTTAAATCTTTTGGGGATAATGGTGTTTTGCCACCCAAATGTTTCGAGTTTATCCCAATCGCCATACTGATGTGCAGAGTAAGCACCTGGTTTCAGTTTGCTGATTGAATTTTGCAGAATTTGATGGATGTGTTCTTTGTTGTTGTGACATAATACGCCGAACGACCAGAAAAAATCGATTGTATTTTCTTCTATAGACGAAAAGTCATTATCTGAAACTTGGTGGCACTGAAGACGGCCTGGGAATTGCTCAGGGGATAGCCATTGTGTAATATCTTGAAGATCAGTGGCGTGAAGAAATCCGTTGGGTATCGCGCTAAGTATAGCGCGCGACCAGGAACCGGCTCCAGCACCAAGTTCCAGTACGATTGAGTCTGGTTTTATATAAGGGATGATTGCTTTAGCAAAAACTTCTGTGTAAGAGCCGCCAATTGCCTTTTCTTGGGATAATCTTCGGTGGTCATTATTCGCTAGAATATCACCACTATCATACCCTTCGGGAAATTGCTGCTTTAAGAAGTCTAGTGTTGGCATTGGGCACACCCGCAATTAGTACAAGGGCGAGGGGTCACTTTAGTCCCACACCGGAAATTATCTCAATAAGATAATCACACAACAATGCATCTTCATCAAACTTAATTAATGAATCCTCATCTTTAATAAAATC
This sequence comes from uncultured Caulobacterales bacterium, assembly GCA_964529135.1. GTDB lineage: Bacteria > Pseudomonadota > Alphaproteobacteria > Caulobacterales > Parvularculaceae > CALLPQ01. Next base: position 3,858 of record CAZGVP010000311.1, read on the forward strand.
TTCTGTGATAGCTATTGAATCATAATGCTTGTGCCATCCTCGCTCCCGTTCTTGCGGGGACCAT
>CAZGVP010000312.1:0-3918 GCA_964529135.1 uncultured Caulobacterales bacterium
CACCTGTGCCAGAAACTCTATTAGAAATTGGTACATAACGTGGGGGCTAGACAATAAAGAAAAGTGCTGACTAACCGTACGGTGCTTATTCGGTACTCGGGCGTATGACGACACCCTAGAATTAAATGTAAAATCACCTTAAGATATTGTTTTTATTAAAAAAATCATGGTGCCCCCACACGGACTCGAACCGCGGACCTATTGATTACAAATCAATTGCTCTACCAGCTGAGCTATAGGGGCACTGGCGAGTGGGATTAAAGAATGATTTAGGGAAATGCAACCAGATAATGCGATGTTTTTTTCAAACCTATCCATCGTGCACTAGGTAAGGCTATTGCTCACTTGCATCACAGTGTAGTGATTATCTATTGTGAGTATCACCAATGCATACTTAACGGTTCGAGGAGATTACATACATGTTCTTACGAAGGAACAAAAACACCATCACTACAGGCCTTACTACGGTCCTTGCCCTGGCCGCTTTGTCGGCCTGTAACGGTGGCAACGCGGAAGAAACAGAGGCCGCCGCACCATCATCCAACTCCGTAGCCCAGAGCCCCTCACAAGCAACTCCTGAGCCAACTGGACAAGAACCAGCTCAAATCGATCCTGTTGCTCAAGGCAAAAAGGTATTTCGCTCTTGTGTCTCTTGTCATTCAGTCGAAAAAGCCGCCCGTCACCGTGTCGGGCCTAACCTTTGGGATATTTATGGGGCAACCGCTGGCGCCAAGGAAGGTTTTTCCTACTCTGACGTGATGCGCGATTCAGGTATCGTGTGGAACGATACAAATCTCAACGGATTTCTGGAAAACCCACGTCAATTTATGCCCGATAACCGTATGTCGTTTGGCGGCATTCGCAATGCAGAAAAACGAGGTTACCTGATCGAGTATATGAAAACACTGTCAGAAAATGAATGATCCCTTCAAAGATTAAACATCAAACCCAGGATTATCGCGTCGTAGTTTTCGTACCAACCCTGGCCAAGCGAGATTATCCCCAAGCCCTTTAACAAAAGCGGGCGCGCCTTGCTGTAATACTTTTGCGGCCATCTCTTCAGGTTCCTCACGAGGGGGGCGCGTATCGGATTGCGCCAATATCTGCGCACGACAAGCTTGTTCCAAAAAATACATACGCATAAAAGCGGTGGCGCAATTCGTACCCGTTGTTAAGGTGCCGTGATTACGCAATATCATAAAACCATGATTATCAATATCAGCAATCAATCTGTCGCGTTCATCAAGATCTGTCGCAACTCCTTCATAATCATGGTAGGCAATATCATCATGACAAATCATCGCAAATTGAGAATACCGCTTTAGACCATCCTGCTGCGCAGACACAGCAACTCCGTACGGACTATGAAGATGCAAGACACAATGAGCATCATCGCGCGCCATATGAATGGCACTATGGATGGTAAACCCGGCTGGATTAGAAAAATAAGGCGTTTTGGCAATAACCTTACCGTTGACATCTACCTTGACAAGGCTGGTGGCCGTCATCTCTTCAAAAAAAACCCCATACGGATTAATTAAGAATGTGGGCTCACCATCTTCATCTGGGCAACGCGCTGATATATGAGTAAAGACCATATCGTCCCAACCATACATGGCACATAGCCTGTAAGTTGCAGCCAGATCGCATCGCACTGCCCATTCAGCATCACTGATAGTCCCTTTCAGGGTCGGTAGTGACGCAGGATCAGGTACATGAACACCCGACTCCACGGGAATGCTTGTCGCTTTTGCGGTTTCATTCATCTTAAATTCTTGACCTTATTTCAAAGTTTTCTAATTCTTGCTTCAAATCTGTTTGATTAGCGAGCAGTACTCCGTGCCAGCCACATTTTTTAGCAGCTTCAATATTTTCAACCTTATCATCTATAAATAACGTTTTATTCGTCTCTAAGCTATAATTTTTAGCATGTAGGTCATAGATTCTTCTATCGGGTTTTACGGTACCTATATCACCAGAAATGGTTATCCCTCTTGGAACGCTTAAAAAATCCAATATTTTCATAGTTTCACGCAGAGTATCCCCTGCTGCATTCGTCAAAATTGTCACGTCTACACCAGAGTCAATCAACGATATCATAATATCAACATTCGCAACCAAAACCTCGCTGACCATTTCTTGAAAATGCATTCTGTACTGCCGTATTTCAGTTTCGAACTCTGGAAACTGTCCAATCAGCAATGCTTCCCCCTCAGGCCAAGGGCGTCCCCGATCCTGCTCTAAGTTCCACGCTGCATTACATATATGATTTAAGAAAAAGTCGCGCCGATCATCATTAACTATAAGTTGAGCAAACGGTTTGGCTGGATCAAACCGGATCAAGACATTGCCAATATCAAACACCACATGATGAATTAACGGACGCATTTTTGCCGTCATCTTGCCAGCCTAAACCCGGAATATTGCCAACGCGCATTCGGGGGAAAGAAATTCCTGTAACTTGCCCGCACATGCCCAACAGGAGTGGCGCTTGAACCGCCTCTCAACACCATCTGGCTCGACATAAACTTACCATTATATTCGCCAATAGCCCCAGCCACTGGCTTAAACCCAGGGTACGCGGCATAAGGGCTCTGCGTCCACTCCCACACAGAACCATACATATCCTGCAACCCACTCCCAGAATTGGTATCTGACACTAGATCAGGTTTTGGTTTACCATCTACCAGAAAATTGCCGGTCACCGGCACACATGCTGCCGCGACCTCCCATTCGGTTTCAGTCGGCAACCAAACCCCCGCCCACGACGCGTAGGCCGCAGCTTCAAAATAAGATACATGCCGTACCGGTGCATCAAGATTTAACAGTTGCTCGCCAAAAAGCGTGAATTGATACCATTTACCATCATCGCCTTTTCGCCAATAAAGCGGCTTAGCCCAACCTTCATTTTCGACACATACCCATCCATCCGCCAACCAGTGTTGTGGATCTGCATAACCGCCGTCTTCAATAAACTCTATATACGAACGATTATTCACCGGCTTAACTGTTAACTCGAACGGATTGAGATAAAATTTATGTCGCGGAGTTTCATTGTCAAAACAAAACCCTGTCTGGTCTGCTCCTTTTTCTACAAGCCCACCCTCGAAAGAAACCCACTCACAAGGATTGGAGACGCCATCACAATACTCACCCTTTGTATTGTCACACTCATAAGCTGACGGTAGTAATGCATTTTGATAAAATCCGTGGAGAAGATCTGTTTGCATTAATTCCTGATGCTGCTCTTCGTGAGAGCATCCTAATTCAACCAATGGCAATAACCTTTCCATCAAATTCGTATCTGCCATATGAAATGCATCAACCATGGCTTCGTCGATGTGCCTACGATAAGCCATCACTTCGTCTGCAGTAGGCCGAGACAATAAACCGCGTCGTGCACGACGATGCATATTACCAATTTGCTGGTAATAAGAATTAAACAGAAACCCAAAATCAGTATGGTAACTTTTATAATCCTGGCAATACGGCTGCAAAAAAAAAGTTTCAAAAAACCAGCTTGTATGTGCCAGGTGCCACTTAACAGGACTAGCCTCCTCCATCGACTGTAACATCCAATCTTCAGGTGATAGCGGTGACGCCAGCGTGATACTATTACGCCGGACATCCAGAAACTTCTGCTTTAAAGCATCGATAGCTTCTTGCTTCAGGTTTCCCTGGGTTAAGTGGTTTTTATCATCATTTTTATTAAGAATATCTACAGACATGATACTCACTTATTTTTTGCATATACATGAATTAAAAAAAATCTCCACTACACACTAGCAAACCCCTAATGCATATCACGTCAAAGGCAACCAATACACATACAAACCCAGCACAACATCTATCAACTGTATATTATAAAGCTATTTTTCAAAACCCCACGCCTCATTCATAAACATACACTTTTGATCC
>CAZGVP010000313.1:0-3907 GCA_964529135.1 uncultured Caulobacterales bacterium
CGCCAGATCCAGCGTTAAAAGAGACAACCGCTCATAGCGCGCCTGTAAGGCTTCTTCAAATGAGATTTTATCACCAGTAGTCGGATCATTTTCCATGACCTAAAGCATATGACTATTCATTTGTGTGGGGATAAAAGAGAGGTGATATTATTTTATCCCTATTGAGAATTTTCATGATATTTTGATGTTAAGTGGATTCTTCCCCCGTTCACGGGGGAAGTACCGCGCAGCGGGGATGGGGGTAGCTCTCAACAATCTCAGCTCTTGAAAATTCTCAAGAATATGCCACTCTCACGCCATGCCAATCCGCAAACCAAACCATAAGGCAAAGTCGCTTAGAAAATCCATGCCACCAGCAGAAAACAGGCTCTGGTATTTTATACGCAAGAAGCAATTGAATAATCTACGCTTTAGACGTCAACATTCAATTGGTCCGTATATTGCCGATTTTGCCTGTTTGGAAGTAAAGCTTGTTATCGAACTTGATGGCGAACAACACGGGTTTGATGAAAATATCAAAAAAGACAAGATACGAGAACAATTTATGGAAACCGCCGGATGGTGTGTGTTAAGATTTTGGAATGAAGAAATTTACAAAAACATTGATGGCGTGCGCGAGACAATTTTAATCAAGGCGCATGAATTGCAATTAGCCAAATCTGGAAATCACCGATAGCCCACCCCCTCCGCCCTTTCAGGGCACCTCCCCCGCAAGCGGGTGAGGAATAAAATTAAACCCGCAAACATTCTTCCCCCGCCTGCGGGGGAAGTACCGCGCAGCGGGGATGGGGGTAACTATCGGTTACGCAGTCATCGGTGGGTCATCAGGTTTGTCACCATTCTCGTTATTTTTCTTCAACACATTTTCAACTGCTTTCTTAAGATCTCCTCCACTTAATGCTGTAATAACTACCCCTGCGGATACTGGATCAACCAAACTCGCAATTGTACAAAACAACATGGTTTTTGGCCCAAGCTTTGAAGCTTCAGGCATATTCTTTTTAAAAACCTCCCAATTTTCTATACCAATTTCTTTTAACTCTTTACGAATGCCAGATGTATTTTCGTTCAAATATTGTATTTGACGACGAATAAAATTCCGAAATATTGCAACCTTTTGACTAATTAGCCAATTTTTCATTTTTCGAAGTTTGCTTAGTTCTGCATCGTCGTAGGTAGTTGCTATTTCCTCATCAATTTTGGTGATGTCAGCATCACCAATTTGTAATGAGGGAAGAACACTCGGAGCCATTGATCGAGAATTTGTAATGATCGCTTTAACTTCATCAAAATTAGCTATCGCATTTTCGGCTACCATCTCATCATTTTTTATTTTATCAACTTCGCGCTCTATCAGAATAATTTCAACACGATTAGCGACAAAATCACTCAAGAGATTGGCAAAGATCTTAGCACGTACTAGAGTTTCCGGCGGAAATTGATCCTTTGCTTCTGGAGTTTCAAATTGATTTGCAAACTCTTCAATTAATTTTGATGCCATTTTCAACGCACCAGGATTAAAGGAACTCAAATGCCCCTCGACACGCTCAAGTGCGTTTGCAATTGAAGATGCTAATGGTCGATTATCAAAACCTCGTTCATTAATTTCATCCTGCAAGCTCTTTGCCTGGTGTATTAATTCTTGTAACTCACCTTCATCAGGTAATGCTTGATTCGACGCTATAAATGGTATGGCCGTTTCAATATCGTCAATGATATCATATTGGTAAGCAGCAGGTTTTTGCTTGTAATGTTCTAAAGAAATCAGATCAGGTGCCCTTTGTATTTCCTTATCAAACTCCTCCTGCAACGCTACCAATTGCGCATTAACGTCCGCCGGTTTTTTATTCCAATCTTTTTCCGTCAGGATCAGGAGCGCTTTTTCAAAGCTTTCAGATTGCGGGCCACCCTTTAGGCAAGCATCATACCAGTCCGTCCAGAAGGACCAGTTTGGATCACGTTTAAGCAGGAAATCTTTAAACTCATGCCAGTGGGCTTCCATTTCGCGGCTGCCATCCACCTCATAATGAAACAGACCAGCCTTCGCGAGCGCATCAGGCGGCATATTATTGTCTATCCGGCCAGCATCGAGAGAGAGGTTTTGCCACAGTCCGCCGTAGGCGGCGGAGGTGTTGGCGGCGTTGGCGGCGGAGGCGGCGTTCTTCCTACTATATCCACCAACCACACTCCATGCTATCGCCAAAGCACGAAAACTTGTGAGCACCATAGTGTTCATTAGATTTATGGTTTTATTAGATTTATGGTTTTATTAGACTGTGAATCGATCGGATAATCTGCCTTGAGATAAGGCAATACACGCATCGCAGTGCGAACTGCCATCACCACGCAAACGTCTCTAGGCTTATCTTTAAGCCATTTCTTGAAATCTTCTTTCGAAGTAATCTCCGCCATATCGATTCCCATTAATATCCCATTCAGCGATGCTAGCAGCGTTTGTTGTTAAATGCACGGGTGTCACTCAACCATTGGAAGGTACCGATAGCGCACCCCCTCCGCCCGACTATGTCAGGGCACCTCCCCCGCGAGCGGGTGAGGAATAAAATCAAACCACAAACATTCTTCCCCCGTTCACGGGGGAAGTACCGCGCAGCGGGGATGGGGGTCACTATCGGCTCGGGGATACTTAAACGTCCGCAGCAATATCCAGCAAAAGCGCTAGCACACGGCGGCACCCTTTTAGCCTTGCCTTGCCGTCTTGCCATTCCTGTTTGAAGACGATCTTTTGGTCCGGGCGCAGCTTCACATCATAAGGTGAGGTGGAGATAAATTCGACCAGGCCGGCCGGATATGTGAATTCATTATTCCGTATACTGATAACTACGCCTTTAGGCCCCGCATCAATCTTGGCAACACCAGCCTTGCGGCACATGCCCTTAATGGCCACAATATCCATCAAATAATTCACCTCCGCTGGCAATGGGCCAAACCGGTCGATCAGCTCTGCGGCAAACCCATCAATATCTTCCTGCTCAGTGAGATCGCCCAGACGACGGTATAACGCCATCCGCACATCAAGGTCCGCCACATAATGATCGGGGATCAAAACGGCCGTGCCGATATTGATTTGTGGTGACCAGCTTTCTTCCATCTCGGCGCCGCCATCTTTCAGCTCTGCAACCGCTTCTTCCAGCATATGCTGGTATAGCTCAACGCCAACTTCTTTTACCTGACCTGATTGTTCCTCACCAAGAAGATTGCCCGCGCCGCGAATATCAAGATCATGGGAGGCCAATGTAAATCCGGCCCCCAGCGTATCAAGAGACTGCATCACTTTAAGACGGCGCTCCGCCCCCGGTGTTAATTTCTTGCGAGCTGGTACCGTCAGATAGGCATAGGCACGCTGCTTGGAGCGCCCTACCCGTCCACGTATCTGGTAGAGCTGCGCCAGGCCGAACATATCAGATTTATGCACCAGCAATGTATTCGCCGCAGGAATATCAAGGCCGGATTCAATGATAGTGGTGGCCACCAGCACATCAAACTGCCCTTCATAAAAGGCCGTCATAATATCTTCCAGCTCACCAGCGGCCATTTGCCCATTTGCAGTTTTGTATTTAACCTCTGGTACTTGGCTTTCCAAAAACTCGCCCACATCTTTCAGGTCAGCAATGCGCGGTACCACATAGAAACTCTGACCGCCGCGATAATGCTCGCGCAACAATGTCTCACGTGCCACCATCGGGTCAAAAGGCCCAACAGTAGTGCGTACCGCCAACCGGTCCACTGGCGGCGTTGCTATCAATGACAAATCGCGAATGCCAGTCATGGCCAGTTGCAGCGTACGCGGAATAGGTGTCGCGGTTAGCGTTAGCACATGAGTATCAGAACGAAACTCTTTCAAGCGCTCTTTATGTTTTACGCCAAAATGTTGTTCTTCATCAACGAT
>CAZGVP010000314.1:0-3903 GCA_964529135.1 uncultured Caulobacterales bacterium
CTAGATGTTCAACTGTATACTGATCAAGAATATTTAGAAATGCCTCAAGTGCCTCTCTCAATACTCCCTTTAGCCGACAGGTTGGTGCTATGAAGCAAGCCCCTGATCCAAAACATTCAACCAGATCAAGGTCTCCTTCCATCAACCTGACAACATCGCCAATGACAATTTTTTCAGCCGTTTGAGCCAAGCGTAACCCACCTGCTCTGCCTCGTACCGTCTCAATAATATTCTCTTTACCTAAAACATGAGCAACCTTCATCAAATGATTTTTGGAAATATTATACCGCATTGCCACATCTGCAATTGTTGATAATTTTTCAGTATTTATTGCTAAATGCATCAAGAGACGCAGCGCATAATCGGTCTGCAGGTTTAATCTCATTTTTGCACCAAAAGATGTATTTTATATATTGCATTTAAAATTCGGTCAATATATAAGCTGTATAAAATGCATGACTGGCGTAAAAACTGTAAACATCAAGGCCCTCGCATTTGCGCCGAATTAGACCCATATATCCAGGCACGTCCTTTATCATAACCAGAAATGCCAACTTCGAAGATGCGAACAAATGACAATGCTGATCACGATAATCGGCATGGGCACCATTATTCAAATAACAATGCAAGTTACAATGTAGGAGGGAGACACTTCACACTCGGACAACAATACTTTACATGCCAGATATGAAAAACACTATCACACTGCTCAACGATAGAAGCCTTATACAAATTGGTGGTCCTGATGCCTTTTCCTTCCTGCAAGGCTTGGTATCCAATGATCTTGATAGCTTCACCTCAAACAAGCCTGGCTTTACAACACTGTTGACGCCACAAGGTAAAATTTTGTTCGACTTCTTTGTAATCCCTCACAAAGAAAACTTCTTACTAGATTGTGACAGGCAAACCTCCCCTGCTCTATTGAAACGATTAAAACTCTACAAACTTCGAGCCAATGTCACGCTTGAAGATGTCTCAGAAGAAATAGCTGTCATTGCAACAGTTTCGAACAATCTCATCCAAACAAGCCCACCAGATAGTCTCATGCTGTTTGTTGACCCTCGCCTTGCCACGTTAGGATACAGGCTCTATGGCGAAAAAAGCACCATTACTTCATATCTCAACCAGCACGATACACTAACCACCTCTCTAACTGCATATCGATATCATTGCATACAGCAAGGCGTTCCAACTATTGGTGCAGGTTTTGAATCAGAAAAAATGTTTTTATTGGACGTCAATTACGATCTCTTAAATGCGGTTTCTTACCAAAAAGGTTGCTTTGTAGGACAAGAGGTTACCAGCCGGATGAAACGCAAGGGAGAAGTGCGTAAACGCACACTGATTGTCAATCACATGCAAATCACAACACCCTCCTTGGAAAAAGGTAATAAGGTGATAGCCGGCGATGCCACCATAGGGGAAATGTTATTTGCTGAAGAAAATATTGGTCTTGCAATGATCAGAATGGACCGACTAAACTCAATCGATAAAAGTAATATTTGCGTCAATGGAAAACCAGTTACCATTGAGCAACCAGCCTATATGAAGTCTGGTTGAGCCAAGGGCTCCATTGCACTATGATTTTTGACTAGCGATTATCCTGCAGGGGTAAAATTTGAGAATCATTTGGATTAGTAGCTTTATAACTAGATGCACTCACTACCCTCACACCAGGCTGGTCTGGTAAAGAAAACTCAACACCAGATGCTTCAGAATTTTCGGTAGATTGCGATGAAGAAAAACCATTCCCGGTCAAAAGAACCCCTCCCATAGCAAATGCACACAACACCCGGATTTTCATAAACTCTAACTTTCTGGGCCTGACCCTAGCCCTGCAGTACCAATGTTTATCAATTAAAATTTAACAGGGTTTTATCAATATAGGTTAATCAGCTATTAATTTTCCCGTTTTCCTAAGAGTCCGCCGTCATTATTGCAGGAAGCAAGATATTTTGTGATGAGGCGTATGCTGCTTTTAATGAATAACTAGCCCGCAGTCACTAATGTATACATATGTTGCTGACCTTATGTAGTCCATGATAGCCAATAACTATGGTAAACAATTCTTCTGATAATGGCGCGCCTGCGGATGCGACATCCGATAACTGGGTGGATCTCTATGCGCCAGCATTTGTAGTGCCGTATCTGCGCTTAATGCGGGCTGATCGACCAATCGGGACATGGTTGTTATTATTGCCCTGTTTTTTTGGTATGGGGCTTGGGCTTACTGACCAGTCAGAGGCTGTACTTACCCTCAATTCGTTGGTGGCAGTGCTGTTGTTTTCACTAGGGGCGCTCATTATGCGTGGTGCGGGTTGTACCTATAATGATATTGCTGATCGAGATTTTGATGCGCAGGTTGCACGCACGTCTTTGCGCCCTATTCCTGCCGGGCAGGTTACTGTGCGCCAGGCTTTTGTGTTTTTGACTGGTTTGTGCCTCTTTGGCTTGATTATTCTTTTACAGTTCAATTTTACCACAATTTTTCTTGGTATCGCTTCTTTGGCGTTGGTTGCGATCTACCCATTTATGAAACGCATCACCTGGTGGCCACAATTATGGTTAGGGCTGACGTTTAATTGGGGTGCCTTGATGGGGTTTTCAGCGATTACCGGCACGCTGACCTGGGACGCAGGACTGGTTTATGGTGCTGGAATTTTTTGGACACTTGGATATGACACAATTTATGCCCATCAAGATAAAGAAGATGATGCGTTAGTTGGTGTGAAGTCGACTGCGTTGCGTTTGGGGGCGGACACCGGACGATGGTTGATCTTTTTTTATGGTATGGTTGTGATTCTTTTTGCAGGTGTTGCGATTCTGGGTGGGTTCTCCGTGCCAGCGTGTTTGGGGGTTATACCCATGGCGCTGCATTTGGGTTGGCAAATTGTGCATCTTGACATCAATGATCCTCACAAATGCTTGATTATGTTCAAAGCTAACCGGAATGCAGGCATTTTAATGTTATTGCCTTTTCTTATTGAGATTGTTGCCCGCTTGTAGACCAGCGAGTGATAAATACATCTTGAGTTGTGAGAAAAGGAATTCCAATGTCAAACAGGCAAATGTCAAATGGACAAACATGGCTCTCGCGTCGTAAATTATTGAGCGTCGGTTTCGGGATGACACTTTCCGCTTGTTCTGGTGCCGACAACAATGCCAGAGTGGCTAACCCGGTTTCTGCTGAAAGTGATACTATGAGTGAACCTGATCGCAATCTGATTCCTGATTATGACCAATGGCAATTAACCGATGCTCAATGGAAAGAGCGCCTAGATCGGGCAGCTTATGCAGTGTTGCGTAAAGAAGGGACAGAACGACCGTTTACTAGCCCGCTAAATGATGAAAAACGAGCCGGTATATTTGCCTGTGCGGGGTGTGGGCTTGATTTGTTTTCATCGGATACGAAATACGATTCGCGCACCGGCTGGCCATCTTTTTATGATTATATACCCAATACGTTGGGTACCAAAACGGATTTCAAAATCGTCGTTCCGCGCACGGAATATCATTGCGCGCGTTGCGGAGGCCACCAGGGGCATGTTTTCAAAGATGGACCGGAACCAACCGGCCTCCGATATTGCAATAATGGTGTAGCTCTGACCTTTAAACCGGCTTAACTTTATCGGGTTGGGCGTTTTTATTCTTCAACCTGTTTCTTTTGTTTGCACCCTTTCAGAGCGCACGACTTCTGAACCCACTACTTTTGAACCCATTGGCCATTCGAATCCTTAACGCATTGTCCGGCCGGTGCGCGGGCAATCAGTTTTTCAGCAGTGAGGACGGCAGCAACTTCTTCTGTGATACCGTTCTTTTTTGCAAGATCAGCATAAACTGCTTTGCGTTCCTGATTGATGCGGCGCACTTCACGGCGCACCTCTGTGCTGGCGCTTTTACCCG
>CAZGVP010000315.1:0-3898 GCA_964529135.1 uncultured Caulobacterales bacterium
ATTATTGCTAATACTAGCCCTGGAAGACCAACAGTTAAAAATGCTTCTCTCCAACCAAGATTCTGTACGACCCATCCTCCACCGAGATAAGCTAAGGTAATACCAATTGGGATCCCCAATGCATACACGGCCAACGCACCAGCTCTTTCTTCTTTGCGGTAAAGGTCAGAAATAATAGAATGCGATGGAGGTGAGCATCCAGCCTCCCCAATGCCAACACCCACTCTCGCAAGTCCGAGTTGGACAAAATTCTGCGCGTACCCAGACAATACAGTAAAGCCAGACCAGGTGGCTAATGCTATCGAAATTATTGTCACCCGATTCCGACGATCCGCCAGTCTAGCAATAGGGATTCCTAAAGTTGTATACAATACAGCAAAAGCAAATCCGCCCAACAACCCGACCTGCGCGTCTGTAAGATCAAGGTCTTTTTGAACAGCATCAGCAACAATTCCAAAAATCTGCCTATCTACAAAATTTACGGTATAAACAGCAGTAAGCAAAACCAAGATGTAGAGTCGATAAGCGCGCGATGTGGCGGCTGGGCTTCCGGGTGCTTGTGCGGGGTCTGACATGCTTGGATTATTCACGAGTATATAGACGTCTTTGGCGCCTGAAAAATTTTCATAACCATGGGCTCAAAAGCCTCCAGCGGCATCGATTCATAATTAGCATCAAATGCTGTCTGATCATATTTTTCACAAAAATGCGCAGTATACTCAAAATGTGGATGACCTCGATGTTGCTCTCGCATATCCTTATTCATGCCCAGATATTCAAAATAATAATACCCTTGGAAGATACCGTGCTGTGCCACCATCCAGTGATTAGCCTCAGAGACAAAAGGCTTCACAATTGCAGCCGCAATATCGGGATGATTAAAAGCACCTAACATATCACCAATATCGTGAAGCAGGGCGCACACCACATACTCTTCATCGCGACCATCCCGGTGCGCTCTGGTTGCCGTCTGGAGACTATGCTCAAATCGATCAACCGGAAAACCACCATGGTCCCCTCTGAGTAACTTCAAATGTTCGATGATGCGCTCACCACCTCTGGCAGCAAATGGAAAATACTCACCAGCAATAGCTTGCCAGTCTTCTTTCGTGCTATTTTCCATTGCAGTAAAACGAGCGCGGGCAGGTTGTTCATCTATTGTGTCTGACATTGTGAAAATTGGCCATTTCTGTCTTTTTATCGTTATGACTCCCTAGAGGATACAAGCCTATCAACTCTATCACTATTTTGCCACCTGTGATTACATACAGCCCTTAAGCAAATGGGTTGGCCAAATTTATGCTGGTTCACGCACATGCAAATAGCAGTAGTGTCTCAGTTTAAATTTTAACGGGCAATTTCTCGCTATAAGGCGACAAAAAGTTCTATTTGACGAGCGGCCCGTTTGAATGAGTTTAAGCCGTTCTAGCAGCACCTGTCTTTGTCGAGGCAACAAGCTCTGATGTCAGGATGGTTTCCGCAACAATCATTCAGGAGAAATGACATTAATCCGCCAAGCTTATCAAAGTTTGCCGTGTAGATGATGAAGCGCGATCGTCGCTCAGACGAAATTGCGCCTGCCTTTTCAAGAGCGCTTAAATGAAATGACGCGCGTGATGAACTCGCGTCAACGTGTTCGCCGATGTCGCCCGCAGCCGCACCGTCCTCACCACGCCCTACGAGATATCGGACCATACGTAGGCGCGTACTATCCGACAGCGATCCAAGCAGTCTTAATGCTTTGTCTTCATTCATATCTTAATATCTCTTGAAATATTGAACTATTATGAATAGATACCGCTTAACGCCCCATTCAGCAAGCCAAGGAAACCGTTCCGATGAAAATAATTAGCTTCAAGATTTGCCCCTTCGTTCAACGCGTCACCACCTTATTGGAGATCAAAGGCGCGGCTTACGACATTGAGTATATAGACCTCAGCAACAAACCTGATTGGTTCATCGAGCTATCTCCAAATGGGCAAGTGCCCATACTCATCACTGATGATGACCAAGTGCTCTTTGAGTCCGATGCTATCGTCGAATACATAGATGAGATCGCTGGCGAACCGCTCTACTCTCATGATCCAGTTCATAGAGCGCAAGAGCGAGCATGGTCATATCTCGCAACAAAGCACTATCTCGTTCAATGCACTACTCAGCGCAGCCCAGATGATAAGACACTGAATGAACGCGCAGCAAAGTTGAGTGTCGCGTTTGCAAAAATTGCAACACAACTCGGATCAAGGAACTTTATCGGTGGTGACAAAATGGGGATGGTTGATATCGCATGGACAACGCTTTTACATCGAACGGCAGTGATAGAAGGGCGCTCGGGCTATGATTTCCTTGCAGACTTCCCCCGCCTCAAAGCATGGCGCGACACAATTATGGCCACCGGTATTCCGCAGGCATCAGTTTCAGGGGATTTTGAAGATAAATTCAGCGCATTCTATATGTCCGACAAGACATATCTTGGCCAACTCGTAGCGATGAGATGTGGGGCCTCATGTGCGGGTGATTGCGAATGCACAGTTGAAGACATGGCTTGCTGCTCATAGCCTCTCATTTGCTTCTGGTGCATGGCTTGAACATCAAGTGGCGTTAAGACACTCGTCTAACGAGGCCTTACCGTCAAATTTGAGCGAATACCATACGCCAGATTCAAACTGACCCACGACCCAAATAGCATTGGGTTTGCATGACAGGAGTTTTATGACTATATATGGGTTATTGGGCCAAGCGTAAGCTTGCTGGTATTACAACCCTTGAAGGTATAAATGACGGTTGCTCAATAGTGGCTTTATCTTATGGTAAACTCGACTGGGTTGCCTGAAAGACAATGATTTTTACAAGAGGGGCTTTCGTCCTTTTGCAAGAGAAATGACTTTCACAAGATTTGGGTCACACAACAGATATCGCCGAACAGGTGATGCCCCTAACACACGAGAATAGAGTCTAATTTTTTGACCTTTAACCTGGCCTCACCGCTTATTTGGCGCGGTATGGTTATGGAAAAAGTGAACTGTGTCGTGGAGGACCAGCCTGATGTCGCAATTATCGACCATCAAAAGAACAAATATCACTGATATCAAAAACCGTAAGGGACAAGCTCCTGTCATTTGCCTAACAGCCTATACCGCCCCGATGGCGAGTCTGATGGACCCTCATGTGGATCTAATCCTTGTGGGTGATTCTGCTGGCACAGTTCTTCATGGGCATGACACAACTGTTCCTGTGACCCTCGAAGAAATGATTATTCATGGTCGCGCCGTGATGAGGGCCAATCCGTCCTCACTCGTCGTTGTTGACTTACCATTTGGCACCTATGAAGCCGGACCGGAAAAAGCACATGCGACAGCTGTAAGGGTAATGCAGGAGACGGGCGCGGACGCTGTAAAATTTGAAGGCGGGAAAATTCACGCACCGACTATAGAGTTTCTGACCAATCGCGGTATTCCAGTTATGGCCCATATCGGTTTGCAACCTCAAGCCGTCATGGCCAATGGGGGTTATCGCATTGTTGGCAAAACTGATGAGCAATGGGATTTGTTACTGGAAGACGCTCTAGCCGTGGAAAAAGCAGGCGCATTCTGTGTTGTCCTGGAAGGCGTGGTTGAACCTTTGGCTGTGCGTATCACCGATATGATCGGCATTCCAACTATTGGTATTGGCGCCTCACCAGTTTGCGACGGGCAAATTCTGGTTACTGAAGATATGTTAGGATTTTTTGAGCGTACACCAAAATTTGTGCGTAAATTCGCATCATTAAATAGTGTTATTTCCGAAGCTTTTGAGGCTTATGCCAAAGCAGTGACTGAGCGAAATTTTCCGGCAGAAAGTGAAGTTTACAAAGGCAAGTAAGGTCACTCCCTATAAACAATTACATACCCATGACCGC
>CAZGVP010000316.1:0-3894 GCA_964529135.1 uncultured Caulobacterales bacterium
GAATGGTAAACTCAATATCTTGCATATCACAATAGTGCTTTTCTAGTTTATCGAAAACAGCCACAAGCTCTTGATAAGCATCCGGCAACGCTTCCTCCATAGAAGGCTCACTCTCACCCATGATTTCACGCGCGCGTTTCGTCAGCGTCTGCGGTGTCCGAATACCCGCGACAACATCTTCGCCTTGCGCATTGATAAGAAATTCTCCGTAATAGGCGTTTTCTCCGGTGGATGGATCACGTGTAAATGCAACGCCCGTCGCTGATGTCTCACCCATATTACCAAACACCATCGCCTGCACGTTTACAGCTGTGCCCCAACTTTCAGGAATATTATGCAATCGTCGATAAACTTCCGCTCGGTCATTACGCCATGAGCCAAAGACTGCACTAATGGCACCCCACAATTGCTCGCGCGGGTCTTGCGGGAAAGGCTTTCCGCTTGTTTCCTTGATAACGGCCTTATAGCGCTTAACTATTTCTTTCCAGTCACCGGCTTTCAAATCCGTATCAAGAAAAAGCTCTAATTCATCTTTGTAGGCTTCTAATATCTCTTCAAAGAGATAATGGTCTAATTCAAGTACCACATTAGAATACATCTGAATAAAACGACGATAGCTGTCATAAGCAAACCTTTCGTCTCCCGATAGCTTCGCGAGGCCGGCTACAGTTTCATCATTCAACCCAAGATTGAGCACTGTATCCATCATGCCTGGCATAGAGGCCCGTGCGCCTGATCTTACAGAAACTAGCAAAGGATTAGATGCATCGCCAAATGCCTTGCCAACATGGCTGCCAATAGTGGTGAGACCTGCATCTACCTCATCGGCAAGTTCTGAGGGATAATTATGATCATTAGCGTAATAGGCAGTACAAACTTCGGTAGTAATCGTAAATCCCGGCGGCACAGGAAGTCCAAGGTTGGACATCTCAGCAAGATTTGCTCCCTTGCCACCAAGCAGGTTTTTCATACTGGCAGCACCCTGAGATGCTCCCGCTCCAAAATTATAAACCCATTTTTGTCTATCAGACATTGATCAATCCTGTTTTTTGAAGTGCCTTGGGTTCCTAAGAGATAGCCCCACAACAAACACAACATTCACGGCTTGAATACCGCCATTTAGCATGTGGTTTAGGGGAGCATGACGCCAGCGCCAAGGGAAAAATCTTCGCAGGTGCAAAAACGAACAATCATGTCTCAATTCGAATATTCTGCGTCTTGCGATAAACCGCATAAACCCTCATATCGCAGTCATGACACAACTGGGCTGGCAGGAAATATCAAAAGCGGCAAATGTTCTGCGCAAAGGTGGTTTGGTCGCCATACCAACCGAGACCGTTTATGGGCTCGCAGCCGATGCGACTAACGATAAAGCAGTTGCACGCATATTCGACGCTAAAGAGCGGCCAACTTTCAATCCACTCATAGCCCATGTTGCAGACTTGGAAATGGCAAAAACATTGGCTGATTTTTGCCCCATCGCTGTAAAACTCGCTGCCTCATTCTGGCCTGGGCCACTAACACTCATACTACCACGCCGGAAAGATTGCTCAATTTCTCTACTGGCAAATGCTGGTCTTGCTACTATTGCATTACGAAGCCCGAACCACCCCGTAGCACAAGCACTAATCAAAACCGTCGATCACCCACTCGCGGCCCCGAGCGCAAACTCCTCTGGCAGTATTAGCCCAACAACAGCAGAACATGTCAGGCAAGGCCTTGGCGATAAGGTTGATTTTATCCTTGATGGTGGTCCCAGTGAAGTAGGCGTTGAATCAACGATAATCAAAATCACTGATGGGGAAATCACCGTTCT
Organism: uncultured Caulobacterales bacterium; assembly: GCA_964529135.1. Lineage (GTDB taxonomy): Bacteria > Pseudomonadota > Alphaproteobacteria > Caulobacterales > Parvularculaceae > CALLPQ01. Next base: position 1,817 of record CAZGVP010000316.1, read on the forward strand.
CAGGCCGGGGGGGATAACCAGGCAGCATCTTGAAAAATATGTTGGTCATGCTCTTACGAAAACCAACCCAAGCACCTCAAAACCACCAGTACTAGAAGCACCTGGTATGCTTACCAATCATTATGCCCCAACAGTCTCGATGAGGCTAAATGTTACCAACCCACGACACGACGAAGCGTATCTAGGGTTTGGAAACGATGTTCAGCACCAACATTCACTCAATCTCAGCCCATCATCGGACCTGATAGAGGCCGCTTCCAATCTTTTTGCAATGATGCATGAACTTGATGATTACTGTCATCGCCATCATCTTTCTGTTATTTCAGTCGCCCCCATCCCTAATGTGGGCTTAGGTGAAGCGATTAATGACAGATTAACCAGAGCTGCAGCACCCCGATAAATTGTAAGTATTTACTGATCATTCTGAACTTGCATCTACTCAAGGCGTTAGGCTAGTGATTGTGCGTTAATTACCCCGGATTGAATCAAATGCCCCCCGTACAACCCTCTATTTCTATTGCACCTTCCATTCTCTCCGCCGACTTTGCATGCCTTGGAGATGAAATCAGCGCGGTGAGCAAAGCCGGTGCAGACGCTATCCATGTTGATGTCATGGACGGCCATTTTGTACCTAATTTAACTATCGGCCCCGGCGTAGTGAAAGATCTACGAAAAACCAGTAAGTTACCGTTCGACGTACACCTGATGATTGCTCCTGTAGACCCATTTATCGAAGCATTTGCTCTAGCGGGTGCGAATATCTTAACTGTACACCCAGAGGCTGGTCCACATCTACACCGTACCTTACAGACTATACGCGCAAATGGCATGAAGGCCGGTGTCGCGCTCAACCCGGCAACCCCCACAAACATCATAAAACCGATCCTTGATGATATAGATTTAGTGCTTGTGATGAGTGTCAATCCAGGTTTTGGTGGCCAGAAATTCATTTCCTCTCAATTGCGCAAAATCGAAAAATTGCGCCGAATAATTGACCGCACAGGCCGGGAGATAATTCTTGAGGTTGACGGCGGAGTAAATGCACAAACAGCGCACAAAGTCATCAGCGCAGGCGCAACAATGCTGGTGGCTGGTTCCGCTGTTTTTACTGGAAATTCCAATCAGTATGCCAATAATATCGCCGCTCTGCGTGGCAACTCAAACTAAGCTCAAGGGAGCCACATGGCAGAAAGAAACGGTAAGATGGCGACATCAGTAACAGGAGGCAAACTCCTGTCACGGGTGCAACGCGCCTGGGGTCCTGGACCGTTACATCAAGCCAAGTTAAATGGCCCCGCGCCAGACCGGTTATATCTGCAACCTGACTATCCACGAACGCCAAACCGCACCTTGGGGGAAGCAATCTTGCGCGGACGGCTAAGTACTGCTGGACAAAGTTGCGATATTGAAAATAAACACTCAGAGCTCTGGGCATTATTGCCGGGTAATACCGCACTATTTAACCTTGCTCACGGTTTTGAGTGGCTCAATGCTATCGCCCTCATTGCCAGTGAAGATGAAACCCTTCAACCTGGTAATATTCTACGCACCTATATTGAGAGCTGGCTCGATCGTCATGAGAAGTGGTCACCTGATGTTTGGCGACCAAAGCTTGTCGCCGAACGCCTCATGCACTGGTGTTGTCATGGTGACTTTATTCTTAAGCGAGGCGATGCCTTGTGGCGCAGCCGGGTGCTAACATCTATGGCAAGACAGGCTCGCCACCTTGCACAAATCGCTCACAAAGCCCCAGCCGGTACAGATGCCCTCATCACAGCCATGGGGCTTAGCCTTACTGGATTATGCCTCCCTGCCTGCGACGTGGCACTAGAACGTGGACATGAATTGATGCGACGCGAATTGCGCTTGCAATTGCGCTCCGATGGGGGGCACATCAGCCGCAACCCTTCCACCCAATTGGAAATAGTCATCCGCTTGCAGATGATTGCTAATGCTTATCAAAAACGAGGGCTAGCCCTACCTGGCTATCTTCGCCTATCACTGGCACGAGCAGCTGCTATGGTGCAATTTTTCCGCTATCCCGATGGCGCTCTTGCTGTATTCAATGGCGGCTACGA
>CAZGVP010000317.1:0-3893 GCA_964529135.1 uncultured Caulobacterales bacterium
AGCATCGGACGCATCCGTCTTTGTATTCAATACAACGTTATTCCTTATATCGGGCATGGTTGTTATGTTTATGGCGGCTGGTTTTTGTATGCTTGAGGTGGGGCTTGTGCGCTCAAAAAATGCTGCAACTATCTGCCTCAAGAATATCGCTCTTTATTCTATCGCAGGTATAATGGTATGGTTATTCGGGTATAATTTAATTTATGGCAACGCTGATACGCCTGGTGGCTTCATCGGAAAATTTGGTATGTGGAAAGGGTTTGGCACGCCCTCAGCTGATCAGGTTTCAACGGGGTACGCTGCAAGTTCTGACTGGTATTTTCAGATGGTTTTTGTAGCGACGGCTGCATCTATTGTATCGGGGACGTTGGCAGAAAGAATCAAACTGTTTCCTTTCCTGATTTTTGTAGCTGTATTGACCGGGTTTATTTATCCTATTCAGGCTTCATGGGAATGGGGTGCTGGCTGGCTTGATGCGAAATGGGCATTTTCTGATTTTGCGGGTTCGACATTGGTGCACTCTACTGGTGGTTGGGCGGCGTTAGCGGGTGCTCTTGTTTTAGGGCCACGTAGTGGTAAATATGTTAGTGGGCGTGTGTCGCCTATGCCCGGTTCTTCCTTGCCGTTGGCGACGTTGGGTACATTCATACTGTGGCTGGGGTGGTTTGGTTTTAATGGTGGTTCCCAATTAGCGCTTGGCACTATCGATGATGCAATATCTGTAGCAAGAATATTTGTGAATACGAATATGGCAGCCTGCTCTGGTGTTGTGACTGCAATTATCCTTACACAGCTTGTTTATAAAAAAGTTGATCTGACGATTGTGCTCAATGGCGCTATTGGTGGTCTTGTCGCCATTACGGCAGAGCCATTAGCGCCCTCGATAGCGCAGGCTGTGTTATTCGGCGCATTGGGTGGTGTCATTGTTACATTTGCTATTCCGATCCTGGATAAAATTAAGATTGATGATGTAGTTGGCGCGATTCCAGCGCATTTGCTTTGCGGTATTCTCGGAACAATGGTGGTGCCATTTAGTAATGGTGACGCGAATTTCGTTGGGCAGTTTGTTGGGGTTGCTGCGATTGGGGCGTTTGTTTTCTCAATAAGCCTGATTATCTGGTTGGCTCTTAAATATACAATTGGTATTCGTGCTAGCGCTGAAGATGAGATGGGTGGGCTTGACAAAGCTGAGCTTGGCCTTGAAGCCTATCCTGAATTTGCCTCCAGCTAGAGCATTATAGAGGCGAAAAAAATTGTTTTTTCGACAGAATATGCGATAATATATAGAATTTGGAGCCGTTTCATCCTTCCGTATGAAGCGGCTCTCTCGTGTCTGACCTTAGTTAAGGAATAGCCCATGCCAGAGCGCATGTTAAAATTTACATCTCGGGGCCGCACGCCGCCACCAAAACGTGACGCTAAAAAGCGTCGAGAGGATTTTGATGAGATTTATCAGCGTTTTGCAGAAGAAAAGGCTGCTGAACAAGCCTCGCGGTGTAGTCAATGCGGTGTGCCCTTTTGTCAGAATCATTGCCCCTTAGGCAATAATATTCCCGACTGGTTGAAGATGGTTGCAGAAGGGCGGATGCAAGAAGCGTACGCGATTTCATCAGAGACTAATAACATGCCGGAAGTGTGTGGGCGCATTTGTCCGCAAGACCGTCTTTGCGAAGGGGCGTGCGTTATTGAACAATCTGGGCATGGCACCGTAACGATTGGATCGGTTGAGACTTTTATTACAGAGACGGCATGGGAAAATGGTTGGATTACACCGATCAACCCTGAGCAGGAACTCACTCAATCTGTAGGTATTATCGGTGCTGGTCCGGCAGGCCTCGCAGCAGCGGAGGAGTTGCGGCGCGAGGGTTTTCAAGTGACTGTCTATGACCGTTACGATCGCGTTGGTGGCTTATTGATTTACGGTATTCCGAATTTCAAACTTGAAAAACAAATTGTCACGCGTCGCGAAAGATATTTGGTACAAAGTGGTGTAGAGTTTGTCACTAACTTTGAAGTTGGTCGCGATGCTTCTTTACCGGCACTGCGTAATAAGCATGACGCTATATTGATTGCTACTGGTGTTTATAAAGCAAGAGATCTTACCTGTCCCGGCGCTGGTAATAAAGGGGTTGTGGCGGCCCTTGATTACTTAACGGCATCAAACCGCAAAGGTCTGGGCGATGATGTTCAAGCTTTTGAAAATGGTAATTTAGATGCACACAATAAAAAAGTTGTTGTGATCGGTGGCGGTGACACTGCAATGGATTGTGTGCGCACTGCTGTTCGACAGGGTGCAACTTCTGTTTCATGTATTTATCGGCGAGACCGCAAGAACATGCCTGGTTCAGCACGTGAAACTGGTCATGCAGAAGAGGAAGGCGTCAAGTTTGAATGGCTTGCCTCCCCGAAAGCTGTATTGGGTTCTGCAGAGGCCGCATCCGGTATTCGTGTTGCACGAATGGAGTTGGGTGAAGCTGATGCATCTGGTCGCCGTTCCCCGGTAGAAATGAAAGGTGTTGATTTTGATATTGAGGCTGATCTCGTGATCAAAGCTCTTGGTTTTGAACCGGAAGATGTCCCCACTCTTTTTGATGAGCCTGCGTTAAAGTTATCAAAATGGGGCACTTTGCGTGCTCATCCGACAAGCTTGGAGACTAGTGTTGCAGGTGTTTTTGCTGCAGGCGATATTGTTCGTGGTGCTTCGCTTGTGGTCTGGGCGATTCGTGATGGCCGTGATGCGGCAAAGGGAATTGCTGACTATATCAGGGAACAAGCTACACGCCCGATCGCGGCGCAATAATTTACCTTTAATGCCATGGCTTAATAGTCGCCTTCACAAATATGAGCGGCCACTATTGAGTGATTCAAATATAGACTTTTGTAAGAAATTCTAAATAAGCGACCAAAATTATGAGCAACGTAATTGAGCAATACCAGAAAACCCGCGAGCATCTAATTCGTGAGCATGCGTATGACCCTTCCTCTGAGCGTGATGCATGTGGTGTCGGGCTTGTTGCATCATTAGATGCAAATCCGCGGCGCGAAGTTGTCGATATGGCGATTGCTGCCTTAAAAGCAGTTTGGCATAGAGGTGCGGTAGACGCTGATGGTAAAACCGGTGATGGTGCTGGCATTCGATTGAATGTGCCTCAAGGTCTATTTCGCGAATATGTGGAACGTACCGGCCATAAAGCTGGTGACGAAGATATTTGCGTAGGGATGATATTCCTTCCACGAACAAACATTAGCGCACAAGATACAGCGCGCGCAATTGTTGAATCAGAAATTTTACGTGACGGATTTTACATTTATGGCTGGAGACAAGTCCCTGTGCAAGCACGGTGTCTTGGGCAAAAGGCAAATTTAACGCGGCCCAATATTGAACAGGTTCTTTTTTGTGACCCACGCGGGCGTTCACGTGAGGAATTAGACCGTATTCTCTATATTATCCGGCGTCGAATAGAAAAACAGGCCCGTGAATCTGGTTTGCACGAGCTTTATGTGTGCTCACTGTCTTCGCAAGATGTTGTCTATAAAGGGATGTTCCTTGCAGAAGAGATTGATAATTTTTATCCTGACTTACAAGATAAACGTTTTGTTTCTCGTATCGCTATTTTTCATCAGCGTTATTCTACCAATACATTTCCTGAATGGCGTTTGGCTCAACCTTTTCGAATGCTTGCCCATAATGGCGAGATCAATACACTTAAAGGCAATATCAATTGGATGAAGAGTCATGAAATCCGAATGACATCAAATGCATTTGGATTGGATAGTGATCATGTCAAACCGGTTATTCAGCCAGGGTCTTCCGATTCAGCGGCGCTTGATCAGGTGTTTGAGCTTTTGATAACTCAAGAAAACATTCCTATGGTTCGTGGGGCATCACAAGC
>CAZGVP010000318.1:0-3873 GCA_964529135.1 uncultured Caulobacterales bacterium
TTGTATATGTTTCCTTGAAATGCATTATGACCTTTGAAGGACACTCAAATATTATACCAGAGTATTTAGGCGATCAATAATTGTGGTTGTCCACAAAGGGCAAATTCTAACCCCGCCGGCAGCGTCCGCAATTCTTGCCGGGATTACCCGTGATACGGTGGTAATATTGGCTGAAAAACTAGGTTATGAAATTGTTGAGCAAGCGCTGCCCCGCGAAATACTCTATGCCGCTGATGAGATTTTCCTCACTGGTACTGCCGCAGAGATAACGCCAGTGAAATCGGTAGATCGTATTCAGGTCGGCAGCGGTGAGCGTCCGGTTACCAACGCAATTCAGAACGCTTTTTTCGGCATATTTAACGGTGAAACAGAAGACGAATGGGGTTGGTTGGATCCTGTTTAAGCAATATGCCTTGTGTTGGTGCGCCTGAGGCAGGAGATAAGCATGATTTTAGTGGTATTGAGCAACTCTTTGATGGCTTCTAGCTCAGTAAGTGAACCGAGTTGGTGGGCTATAGCTGGTGGTTTTGTTATTTTTCTTGGGTGGTTTGCATTCATTATCTGGATGATGGGAAGGATATTTAGCGCTTACAAGACAGTGCCCAAAGAGTTAGCCGGGATCAGAAAAGCCCTGGAGCGCATAGCGGACCGACTTGAAAAGGAGAGCTAAACTCTGTCTTTTTAAGATGATTCAAGGAGATAACGTCATCTGTGAAGATAGAAGCCCATTAGCGACACCGTCGATTGTTGGCTTGCTATCATGATGATTCGGCAATCTTTCCACATATTCGCTGAAAAGCCATTTAACATGTTGATTTTCAGGCTGAATTAAATTCCAATGGGATTAAGGAATCGATTGTTAATAACGTGAGTATTCAACACTACCGGGCCTTGAGCAGATGACTTGAGAGATGCCGGGACAAGGAGAACTATCATGAGCAAGAGAGATGATCTGATCGTAAAGTATGCTGAAGACCTCAAGGAAAAATGCGGGATGACTCCCGATATGGATCTACTGACCAAGGTTACTATTGGTCTTGGCCCCTCGATCTACAATGCAGATAGCTCAACAGTTGCCGGAACCGACAAATCTGAGCTTGATACTGTGAAGAATAATTACCTTATCAAGAAGCTTGGCTTGCCAGATAGCCCTGATCTTGATGCGGCTATCAAGTCAGTGCTTGAAACCTATGGTATGTCCAATCGCAGCAAATATCGCGCTGTGATTTATTATATGCTGTGCAGGCACTTCAAAAAAGAAAGCATATACAGCTAGCTTTTAGGCATTTGAAAAATTTAATACCAGTGCGGTGGTAAACATTGCGCTGGTTTTTATCTAGTAATCTTTGTTCGAGCTTAAATTCCAGGCCTGTAGCCTTGATGGTTTTGTCCACCCTGAATGGCACCAGCGGCACCTAACTGATGTAAGGCATGATCGCGAAACGGCCATTTCTGCAATTCTGACAGATGTGCAAACACCGGGCGTTTTACATTACGCATTGCCTGTTGTTGATTGCCATTCATTTGATGCCATTGCTGACGGCGTTCTGCCCGAAAATTGGCACGGTTTGGGGCTGTTGCTCCGGCATAAGCACGGGCAGTGTTGTTCTCTATGGTTTGGGTTTGGGAGTAGCGTAGAGATCGTTCGTAAAAATCTGCGGCAAGTCGATCGACGATAACCCGGTCGCTGTGTCCCATTGAATACCAGATTGACTGGGTTTGGCTCACTTGTTGTGGAGCACCATAAGTCTGGGCAATGGAGTCCGGAACAGCACCATTCCATCCGAAAGTCGAGAACATTGTAAAACCGAATGCGAACCCGCTGAGAAGTGATTTACGCAACATCTTGATAGAACCCCTGATACTCTACTGTACTGTCGCCACACACCTGAAACCTGACGACAGCTACATAAATATCAGAACGATCTTGAAGCCTGCTAAAAACAATAGGCAAAATTTGAAGGAACGCGATTAACCATAAAACCTTGCTGCCATTTCTAATTTTGCTTGCAAGACACTTCGTGTTCGGTTATGCCACCGCTTCAATATTCAATGGGTAAAGGCCCGAAATCCTTAATCGCTGGCCCCCTCACTTCAAATTGAAGGTAAAAACTATGGCAGTTCCAAAGAGTAAAATTACACCATCACGGCGCGGTATGCGCCGTAGCCATGACCGGATTTCTGCTTCAGCTTACATTGAAGATAAAGAATCAGGCGAATTGCGCCGCCCTCACCACATTGACCTGAAAAGCGGCAAATATCGTGGTCGTCAGGTTCTTGAGCCTTCAAACGACTAGGGTAATTTGCTTAAGGTAATAGCGATTAGCCTCATTTTTTTTTGGAAGTTGAGGCCACCGCCATGAAACGACATTCAACAGGGTAACAATTTACTGGGTAAGTGTTTTATCATCTAATTGAATCTGCAATATTGGCTTGCCATTCAAGAAATTCTGTTTCTTGAGAATCCTCCCCGACATAATATGTATCAGTAAGCATCTTTATTGCTTTTGTGTCACGGATTAGCGTTCTTCTCAAAAAGCCCGGCGGAAGCGTATTGTCGGGAACAGTAAAGTACTAACCAGTCAACTTGTCCTGGCACAGATACACAGTCATTCGAAGATTTGGGAAATCAGCACGTTCGCAAGCATCGTCTGATTGAACCATTTGCACCGCTTATTCTATTCTCGTCGCGGGCATAGGTGTCCTAGCGGTATCAACTTGAACAGCGGCAAGAATAATAAGAGCAAGCATCATTGATTGAACTTAATACAAGCTAACTCGGTTAGCTATACCTTCAAAGAAGGGCTCTACGCGAATGCTGCAATAGGACCCAAAACTGCCTGATGATCTGTCAAGTATAAGTTGAGCCACTACCGAGGCTCGGCTGGATTTGCCATTTACTAAAGTTTTGGACTATTGTTACAGTGAATTGCAATTATTTGGGGAAGTGCTTTCAGTATGCGTGTAAAAAAGTTGCAGCTACATAAAGAGCGAGGGATGGCAATGCCAATATCAGCGATACCTATAACTACGGGTCAATTCAGTGCTGGGCAGATAAAGTTATTTGCGTTGCTTGGGTTTGTGATGCTTGCTCTTAGCGGGTGTGAAACCACTGGATATCAGCAGGCTTTTGCGCAATGCGATGCGCAAGTTGGGCAATGTTACCGCAATTGTGAGGCTTATGAGGGCACGGATGAATATGGCGGCTGTCAGGCTTCATGTGAACAGGAAGCCAGTGCCTGTTTTGATCGTGCTCAAAGTTACCAGCGTACAGCCTCTGCAGCTTATAGTTCGCTCTATCTGACGCCATGGTTTGGGAATTATTGTGCCTGGTACCCGGATCGTGGTTTCGTTTCGCGTTATGGCCGTTATGGCCGGAGCCATTTTGGTTATGGCAGCAGTGGTTATTATCCGGGGCGTCGTTACCGCCCGGGCAATCGTTATGACCCCCGATATGATGGGTATAATGGTACTCGTCCGCGTGGCGACCGCCCCAGGCGTGACCGTCCTCGCGGAGATCGACCCGGGCGCGATAGACCAAGAGGTGACCGCCCAGGTCGTGATCGCCCACCGCGTGGTGACAGACCGGGTAGGGACCGTCCCAACGGTGGTAATAGACGTCGCAAACCTGATGGAGCGCGTCGTCGTCCAGGTGAACGCTCCCCCTATGATCGTCCTGTTAGTAGAAGACCGAGACCTGAGCAACCCGCAGCTCGCCCACCAAGGCGCAATCGACCACCTGCCGGATCACCGCCAAGATCCAGGCCGCCATCATCAAGCAAGCCTCCTGCGTCAAGGCCGCCAGCAAGATCGCGTCCCCCGGCGAGGAGTAAACCTCCAGCAAGCAAGCCGCCTTAACGGTCACGGCCTGCC
>CAZGVP010000319.1:0-3867 GCA_964529135.1 uncultured Caulobacterales bacterium
GGTAAACGCCACGGTTAGTCCGTAATCATCATCGCCAATCTGCTCATGGGCAATGCCGAAGAGGGAAAAGTCTGCAAATGTCATCAGGCAGCCGCCATGCATCACTCCGCCTGAATTCATGTGCTTATGCTCAGCCCGAAAAGCGCAGACCGGGCCTTGCCCATCAACGCGGAAATAGAACGGGCCGGCCACATCATGTTCAAAGGGTTCTTCGGGCCATGTTTTCCAGCCTTTGAACGGGCCGGTGGTCACTTTGGTCATTTTCATTGCGTGGTCGTCCTTTTCTTGATGTCCTGTCTTGCCCGGGTCAGCCTAAAGTCAGTGTCCTGTGCTGATCGCGCACCTGAAGTCATGTGATAATACGTTGAATGATTTCCGGAAAATGTTGCGGATGAACGTATTGGAAATGTGTGATGAAGAAGGGGGATAATAAGGGTGGTTTGAAGGTAGCAGGGGCTTGGTTGCGTAAGTCACTTAAGTTTACATGTTAAAATTCGTTTGTTAAGCCGCAGGCATGTCAGCCAAATCCATCCTCCATTATCTGCCAGTTAATCTTGCGACCGCGATTATTAGTTTCGGGACAATCATGATCCTGACCAGGCTGCTTGATCGTGATGAGTTTGGTCTATACGCAATTGCTGTCATTACCGTTGAGTTTGTTCATCTTGGCGTGTTCAGCTGGATCGAGGCAGCAATGGCGCGGTTTTGGGCGCGTGCTGACCGGGAAGACAGGATCAGTGATTTTGTAAAAACACTATTCTCATTCTGCTTGATCTATGGGGTCTTGATTACAGCGACAGCTCTGATCCTGGTCTATCTCATACCGATTGCACCACGCACCAGAACAATTCTTTTATTTGCACTTGGCGCGTTGAGCCTGCGAAACCTTGGTGCTCTGTTTCAGGAATCCCATATGGCTGGCGAACGTATACGGCGATACTCGGTTGTCTATGCATCTGTTCTGCTGGGTGGGTTCGGGATTGGAATCCTGCTAATCTTAATGACGCCTTTGCGCGAAACCGCGCCCTTTATAGGCATATTAATCGCCGCTTCTGTCAGCATGATCTTTGAAATTCCTTTCATGCTATCGCTTATGAAAGGTGGAAAGTATGACAGTAAATATGTGCGACAAGCCGTGCGTTATGGTTTACCTATCAGCGTCTCTCTTTTGCTCACTTACACACTTAGCGCATCTGATATGTATTTTGTCGCCTACATTCTCGGATGGGGCGAGGCAGGGGTCTATAATGCAGGGTATAATCTTGCCAATCGGTCCATGGATGTTGTTTTCGTCTGGATCAGTATGGCGTTAACGCCGCTTATGATTAAAGCCGCAGAGAATGATGCCGATGGTGAGGCGATCGATATATTGCGAAATTGCGGCGCAGGCCTTTTATGGATCACCATGCCAATGGCGACAGGTATTGCTCTTGTGGCAGAGCCGGCAGGTATTTTATTAGGTGAGCCAGTGCGTGCGGGTGCGATTATGATTATGCCATATATCGCATTTGCAGCGGTCGCGAATGGTATGCTGACCTATTATGCACAAAAAGCGTTTATTCTCTCGGAAAAAACAGATAGCTTTATCTGGGTTCTGGTGGTGCCTGTACTCGTGAATATCGGGCTCAACATATTTTTAATCCCGAAATACGGGTTGTACGGTGCTGTTTTTTCAACATGCGTGGCTTATATTATGGGATTTGTATTTGCGATGATTATCGGGCGAAAACATTATCCATTGCCTGTGCCGTTTCGTGCGTTTGGCGAAATTACTCTGTGCTGCACGCTTATGGCGCTTGTCGTCTCAAGGCTGAGCTTTGCAACCGCGTGGCCAGACTTTTTGGAGTTGATTTTTAAAGCATTTGTCGGTGCGGTTGTGTATTTCTTGGTAAGTGTTCTGATCAATTCTGCAAATTGTGCGCAGTTTATTAGGCGCTGGAGAAGCTGTTAACCAATTGATCCAAAAGAATTTATTGTGTATGCTGCTTTTCTATAAGCAATTGTGGTATGATGGGGTAAGTTATGGGTACTTTTGTTGACGGTCAGTTTGTTCCGGATACAGACAAGGATAAAGCGCAGGCTGAAGAAAATCCAGAAATTAAAAAAAAGGGACCTATACGGTCGTTTTATAATCGTGTGGCGATGAAGCTGAACGAGTTTATGGATAGGCGTTTTGACAAAAAGCGCGGCGTTGAGACATGTGATCTTGTCTTTATCTCAGACCTTAAAGAAGATCCGGTAGACTTTTCGGGATTTCTTATCGATGAGCTTTATGGCGGTCTTCCTATCGCTCTGTTTAAACCTATCCACAGACCGGCCGATGTGCTGTCCAAGGAAACATCGACCTATATAGATATTGGGGCAGGCAAGGCACGTTTGGTCATCCAGGCGGCTGAGCATGGCTATAAAAATATTCTCGGCGTTGAGTATGTGCCATCGCTCGCAAAAATAGGGCGCGACAATTGCGAAATTGCGCTTGCGGATATGCCAGCTGTCAACTGGGCGAATGACGCTCTGGACGGGACCACAATGAAATATCCAGATACCGATCTGGTGATTATGGCGAATAATCCATTTGATCGGCCAATGTTTGACGACTGGCTTAAAAATCTGCTCGATGATCTAAAAGCCAATCCACGCGAAATGGTGCTCATTTATAATCACAGTATTTGCTCGCATGTTTTAGAAGCAACACCTGAGCTGGAACGCATAAAATATAGCTGGTTTGATCGGTTATGCATTTATCTGTTGAATCCGCACCCTTATTGTGCGTGGCGTTATAAACCCAAGGGTGAATAGCTCTTAGCCCTTTGAAACATGTCCTGGCCGCAAGCTGTTTTATGCGGCAGCGTATAAGATTACGCTTCGACAAATGGCCACTTGCCAGATAAGCTGACCTCTGAATCAATATGAGGAGAGGCAGGTATGGCGTTTGACCGGGAGGTCCGTGCACAACTGATTGAGACGGTGCGCCGCTTTGTGCGCGAGAAATGTGTGCCGCTGGAAGCCCAAGTGGGCGAGACCGACGAGATGCCAGACAGCATTGTCGAGGAGATGAAAGCGCTTGGCCTTTTTGGCCTCGCCGTGCCTGAAGAATATGGCGGGCTGGATGTCGACATGGAAACTGAATGCCTGCTTGCGCTGGAGCTTGGCTGGACCTCACCTGCGTTTCGCAGCGTTGCCGGAACGAATATCGGCATCGGTTCTCAGGCGTTGGTGCTGCATGGCGATGAGGCCCAAAAAAGCAAATGGCTGCCGGGCATTGCCTCTGGCGATTTGATTGCAAGCTTCGCGCTGACCGAGCCAGAAGCAGGATCAGATGCAGGGGCGGTGCGCACCAAGGCTGTGCGTGATGGGGATCATTATGTGTTAAGCGGCACCAAGCGCTACATCACCAATGCAAACAAGGCCGACCTTTTCACCGTTATGGCCCGCACCGATGCCGATACACCGGGCGCAAAAGGCGTCTCGGCCTTTATCGTCGAGCGCGGCACAGAGGGCGTGTCGGTTGGCCCGCCGGAAAAGAAGATGGGCCAGCAGGGCGCGCATATTTGCGATGTGATGTTTGACGGCGCACGCGTGCCCGTGGCGAACCGGGTTGCAGGCGAAGGCGAGGGCTTTAAAGTCGCCATGTCCGTGCTCGATAAAGGCCGTTTGCATATTTCAGCGGTGTGTACCGGCATGGCCGAGCGGCTGATCTCTGAAATGGTCAATTATGCGCTGGAGCGTGAACAGTTTGGCAAACCGATCGCGGGGCACCAGCTTATTCAGGCGCTGATGGCCGATAGCCAGGCAGAGGCTTATGCGGCCCGTTGCATGGTGCTGGAGACGGCGCGGCGGCGCGATGCGGGTGAGCGCGTAACGATG
>CAZGVP010000320.1:0-3856 GCA_964529135.1 uncultured Caulobacterales bacterium
ATTGGACACCGGGTTCAATCCGGTGTCCGCAACCACATATGCGAGGGCCGCTGTAAGGCATTAGGTTGACATCAACAGTTTCTTGAATTTCGTTGGTTGGATAACCTTGCCACCTACACGGCGTGTTGCGTGGATACGGGTCACACCTTTTGTTGCCAGCAAATACGGGTTCACAAGCACTGACATTTCAAGGCGGTCGACAATGCGATAACCTGAGAAGTCACCAAACAGAATTGGCGTTGCTGCACTTGCGATATCAGGCATGTCCACGGCTTCAATCACTGGACGGCCTAAGAGAGTTTCAGGTTGTCCGGCTTGGAATGAAGGCTGCCACAAGAAACGACCGTCACCATCCTTCAACAGACGTACCGCCGCAAGGGTGGTCCCGTTCATCATAAATGTGCCTTGCGCGCGGTATGCAGCCGGTAGCGAATACATCAGTTTGATGAGGGCATCCGCCTTTACAACGGTAGTCCCGCCATTATTGAAGTCTGCAATGCTTGAACCAGTATCGAGCAAGCCAACGGGTGATTTTGCACCATCACCAGAAACGAATGCTTCACCTTCCTTTTGGGCAAAGTCTTCTGCAAGCGCTGATCTTACCTCCGTTTCTGCAGCACCACCAGAATCTGCAAGCAATTCGTTAGAGATATCAACGAACGTCATTAGCTTTTTGGCTGGCACTTCGGTTTGACCAAACGGGATTGTGCTTTCTTCACTGGTTTCCTGTTCGTCTTCCCATTTCGCATTGGTGATACCATCGCGGCGTGGGTATTTGACGGAAGGGGAAACAATGCTTCGCACTGATGCAACTGAGCGAACCGGGGAAAGCTCGGTAATGTCGCGGATCATTTCAGTGCTGATTTCTTCCGGGGCAATGAAACCGCCTTGGCTGTCAGTTGTGACATTCAGGGCTTTCAGCTCATCAGCAGGGGCGGCGTTACCGTGTCTGAGGTAGCTTTGGAACGCTTTGCGTTCGCTATCATCCTCTTCACCACCTGATTTGCCTTCAGGTCGCTTGATCTTGGCTTCAAGGCCATCCATACGCTCTTTCAACTCATCGAGCGTGTCTGAGCCTTTTTTCTCGATACCGTCCAGCTTGTCATCAACTGACTGCTTTAGGTCATCAAGGCTTTTGGTAATCGCCTCGACTGGATCTGTGTCATCATCTTCTTTGATGATAAATTCGGGATTGTGAACATTCATCTTATTTTCCTTTTTGAAAATGCGCGGTTGTGCGCTGAATTGCGGTCATGATTTGGAGTGCTGTTACCGCCGATTTTGCACTGGTAATTTTGGCGTTTGGGTGCATAGGAATTGCGACAAGCGAGACTTCCAAAAGTTCCAGCTCTTTTATGGTTCTGCCGCCGCCTTTGCGCGGCATCGCTTTCTTGCTTTGGAAGCCAATGGAAAGGCCTTTCACTGCACCTGCTTTGACAAGGGCATGAACTTCTTTGGCGCGGTTCACCTCTTCAATAAGAATGTTACCCTTCACCTGCAGGCCTTCATTTGTCTCTTCAGCATCAGTCCATGCACCAACGGGATCATTCGGGTCATGACCAAAAAGCATTGGAAGGGGTAAACCTGTTTTGGCAAATGCACCTTTCTCGATTACATCGCCAATCCGGTCGGGGGTTCCAAAAGGCCAGGCAATACCAGTTATTTCGCCTGTGTCTGTTGCGGTCATTTTGGTTTCGAGAAATAGGCGTTCCATATTATTCACCTTTTAGGAAAAGAGAGCGGTCGCTGGCGGCTGCATCAACCTGAGCCTGAAGCCAAGTTCCAACCTTTAGAACGCGAACACAATTTTGATGATTGAAGGGAATGCTCTTGCCATCTTCTTTGATGCTGAAGCCAAGGACGCAACGGGCAAGCATGTTTAGACGGGCGGTTTCGCGGTGTTCTGCAGTAACACGACCGTCACTGCCTGCCATTTCTGCCAGTTCATCCATCATTGCGAGAGAGGCTTTGCGCTGTTTTTCGCTATCGGGTCCAGATACTGTGAACGTGATACCCGTTGCTTTGCCATCAACAGGGTCAAGGATTTCGATTTCGAAACCCTTATCCTGATCAACAACGCTGCTTTTGATTTCTGAAAAATCCATTATTCACCCCCGACTTGAGAGATGTTTGGATTGACGAACGCTTCACCACCGTCATAAGGGGCAAGGCCTTCTTTTGCTCTTGCTTCATTTGGGTTCAAGATACGGCTGGCAATGAGAGAACTATAGGCAGTTGAACGGCTCGTTAAATCAGCTTGTGTTAGATCTGTTCTTTGGAATACGACCTTCCAACTATTGCGTTCTGCACGGCTGAATAGAGAGCGATTAAAAGCACTTTCCAGCGCCATCAACCAAGGGTCTAGGCCAAAGCAAAGGAACTCTTTTGCAAGCTGTTCTGTGTTTGACCACGTAGCGCGGTCGAGCTCAAAGATCATTGAAGGGGGAACGCGGAAAGCCCGTGCAATCTCAATATTCTGGAAAATTCGCAATTCTTGAAATTGTGCATCCGTGGAATTGAGCGCCATGGGATTGAACTTTGCACCATCCCATAAGATTGCAGTCTTGCCAGCGTTTTGTTCGCCTTCATGCGCTGCACGCCAAGCGGCTGCCATCTTCTTATAAGCGTCTTCACCAATCTTGTTTGGAAACTCGATAACACCACCAGGGCGAGCACCGTTAGCAAAAAGATTGGCGGCGTGTTGCTCCATTTTCTTTGAAACTGCAATCGCGTCTTTGGCTAGTGTTATTGGGGCTTTTGAGAATGCTCCGCGCATGTGAATGACGTTTTCAGGCGAAACGGATGTATTTGAGAGAGTGTACGACGGCTCTTTTGTTCCAGTCTGAGAATATGCGACATTCAGGTTGCCGGTCTCGTAATGAATGACTTCCATCACGCGATTTTCAACACGGTTCACATAGGCAAGGCCACCTGCATCATGGGTAAGAGCCTGAGCGGTTAGATCCCTGATGAACTCGAAAGAGGAAGTCCAGTCGTTTACTTCACCATTCAAGAGCTTTGCAACAGGATGAGATTTATCTTCAGCCTCTGAGCCGTCCTCTGAAATGGCAATCACTTTGACGGGAAGAGAACCGGCGGCTTCTGAGATGAGCCTTATGGCGCTGTTCACTGCAGGGACAGATAGCGCTTGTTCTGTCGTAATGCTTGAAGAACCCATTACGCTACCGAATATCTCTCGGATTACATCATCCGGTGCGGATAGCGACTTTTCTTCAATCGCGGGTTGTTTTTTGAAAGGCCAAATGTTCATGGCCTTCAAAATATTTGGGTATTTTCAGTTTGTGGACTGGTTACAGACGGTCAGCATTATGATTCTATGTGCAAAAATTCATGCAACAAAAAAATCAAGCTCAAATGGTAATTATTCTGAAGATTGTGAATAACGTTGAATAACGGCGAAAAACCAAAAAAATTGAAAAAACGAATACAATGCATGTGATTTTGCAAGTAATTATTATTTATGTCGATTCGTTTTCATCCTAAAAAAGGTGTGATTTTAATCTGTGACTATGATCTCGGAGGTTTTATCTTGCCTGAAATGCAAAAAAGGCGACCTGTGGTAGTTGTAAGTCCAAGATTACACGGACGTGACCAATTATGCTCCGTTGTTCCTTTATCAACAACTGAACCTAAAAGAAGTGTAGGATTTGTTGTAAAAATTGATTTTGATCATCCGTTGCCCAAACCTTTTGATTTTCCAATAGCTTGGGCAAAATGTGATATGATTTCTACTGTATGTTTTAAACGCTTGGAGTTTTTTAGATCAGGCCGTGACCAGTATGGAAAAAGAAAATACTTTGAACCAAACATTGGAGAGGGAAATTTAATAAGAATT
>CAZGVP010000321.1:0-3840 GCA_964529135.1 uncultured Caulobacterales bacterium
TTTTCCATTTGCAACTTGGTCAAAGTTAGCCCTGAAATTATTATCGATATATTCAAAAAAATAGAAGAAATTTTGGAGTTAAAGTACAGGCAGTTTCGACGTCCTTTTAGCCTTACGGTAGATATTTCTTCGTGCCCCAAGTCTTTAATTGCTCACGTAATAGCTTTTAGTTTCTCGAAGAAAGTTATAAGCGACTTACACCTTTTTTATGCCCATACAGATTATGGATCGAAGTCGAAAGTTTTAGGCGATCCATCAAATACTGTTTACCAATTTACCGATGGTGATTGGAGTGCGGTTCAAATCCCGTATCTTGAGGGCTTGTATAAACCATCTCTACCGAGGAAACTCATTGTGTTAATCGGGGCAGAAAGTAATCCAACAGAAAATTTCTTAAAGTTATATCAACCAGATAGAACTGCACTAATAGTTCCCCTGCCTGGTGTATCTACTGAGATCAACGACTCAGTGAAGGCTATTACAAAATCCATTCAGAGGAGAATGGAAATTCCTGATTCTCAAATCTCACAAGTAGCGCCTTATGACGCAGTATCAGCATTGAGAGCATGTAAAGGCATCCTCGGCGACGCGACTCAGCATGATATTTCATTTGCTTGTATTGGTACAAAACCACATTGTATTGGCGCTGCGTTAATCTGTCATGTTGAGCAGGATTTCACGATTATTTGTCGTTCTCCAAAAAGATACCGTCATAGCCCAGGGTTACCAACAGGAGTAGCGAGTTTATACTCCATCAAAGACTTATCTAACCCCTTCTCTGGCAATGCTAGTTAGAAACAAAAAAATATGTCATTGGTCAATTGAGATCTATAGCAATAATTTTCGCTTGGAAATTTGCTCAGATCAATGAAAGTCTCGACTCTGAAATAATTTCTTTGCTTGATCTCTTGGGTGCCTCGCCCCACCTCCGTAATAACTTGAAATATCCCTACGCCTTTGTGGAGCTAATGAAGCATCACGCGGGGTTTTATCAGCCATAAGCTTATCTCGCGCAGGTATAGGCCTCTTAGCCTCATCTGTGTTGTTTTCCGTTGGCTCAATCTGAGTACCAACACTGGCAGGGTCACCTAACGTATCTAGCAAATAGGACAGATCATCAATCCGCTTTGCAATGACGTGCGTGACAATACCTTCGCGTTGGAGCTTTCCTCCTATTTTTAACAGCCTACCTGTCATCACTGGCTTGCGGTTGGCTTCAAAGGTATTGGGCCAGACAACGATATTTGATGTCGCTGTTTCGTCTTCAAGAGTCAGAAATATTACGCCACTAGCGGTTCCAGGGCGTTGACGTGTTATCACTAGACCGGACACCCACACCCATCGCCCATCAGGTGTATCACGTAACTCAGAGGCTTTTATGCGCTGTCCTATCCGTTCTGTGAGTAGTGTAAGAGGGTGTTCACGCAATGTCAGACGAGTGGCGACATAATCTTCGAAGACTTCTTCTGAAGGACTCATATCGGGCAGGTGCGCGGATAACACTGGGAGGCCTTCACCCCCCTGTTCAAACAGAGGTAGGGGTTTGTCACCACTTAATCCTTTGACTGTCCAGAGAGCATCCCGGCGGTTCATTCCGTGCGATGCTAAAGCATCAGCCTCCGCAAGTTTCGACAAAGCCCGCTTAGACAATCCTGCCCTGCGCCAAATAGCATCTACGGATTTGTACCCGTTGCCTCTTGCCGCAGACAACCATTGCCCGTCTTCTTCTTTGAAGCCCTTGATCTGCCGAAAACCTAAGCGGACAGCCAGTTGGCCATCCCCCGCAGGTTCGAGAGTGTTGTCCCAGAAACTGTTCTCAACACAGATGGGTTTGACCTCAACATCATGTGAGCGAGCGTCCCTGACAATCTGTGCGGGAGCATAGAAACCCATCGGCTGTGAATTTAGGAGGGCGCAACAAAACACCTCAGGGTGATGGCATTTAACCCAGCTAGACGCATAGACTAACAGCGCGAAACTCGCAGCATGGCTTTCTGGAAATCCGTAACCTGAAAACCCTTCTAGTTGACGGAAAACGGCCTGAGCGAAACTTTCATCATATCCGTTGTCTAAACAACCCTCTATGAACCTGTCTTTGAATTTTTGCACTGTACCTGGACCACGAAAACTTCCAAGTGCTCTGCGCAACTGATCAGCTTCTGAAGCTGAAAATCCGGCCGCCACCACTGCAATCTGCATGGCTTGCTCCTGAAAGAGAGGAATACCCAATGTCTTGCGCAGAACAGGTTCCAAGGCTTTGGATGGGAATATTGCGGGTTCTTCTCCTCGCCGTCGTTTGAGGTAAGGGTGAACCATATCCCCCTGAATGGGGCCAGGCCTGATTATGGCAACTTCTATAACCAGATCGTAGAATGTTCGGGGACGCATACGGGGCAAGAAATTCATTTGCGCCCGTGACTCCACCTGAAAAACACCAACTGTATCGGCCACACACAGCATGTCATACACAGTTGGATCTTCCTGAGGTAATGTTGCTAGTGCGAAATTTTGACCCTTCCATGTGCGTAAAAGGTCAAACCCCTTCCGCAGACAGGTCAGCATACCCAACGCTAAGACATCAATTTTCAACATACCAATGGCGTCAATGTCATCTTTGTCCCATTCAATGATACTACGATCCGCCATTGCGGCGTTTTCAATAGGGCAAAGCTCATCAAGGCGCCCTCGCGTGATTACAAAGCCGCCAACGTGTTGAGACAAGTGTCGCGGAAAACCTGTAAGTTCATGTGTGAGTTTTAAAGTTTGTTTTAACCGTTTATCATTCGGATCTAACCCAGCGGCAGTCACGCGTTCTGAAGCTATGCTTTTGTTTGACCAACCCCAAACCTGTGATGACAAAGCCGAGACGGCATCTTCTGATAGTCCCATCGCCTTACCAACTTCGCGAATGGCGGCCCTTGTTCGAAAGTGAATGACTGTCGAACATATACCAGCGCGGTGGCGTCCGTACTTTTCATAGATGTGCTGTATGACTTCTTCCCGGCGTTCATGTTCAAAATCCACATCTATGTCCGGGGGTTCGTTGCGAGCTTCTGAAACAAATCTTTCAAAGACCATTGAGATGGTTTCAGGTGAGGCTTCTGTAATACCCAGTGCGAAGCATACAACAGAATTGGCCGCCGATCCTCTTCCTTGGCACAAAATGTTCTTAGAACGAGCATAAGCAACAATGTCGTAAACCGTCAGAAAGTACCGTGCGTAATCAAGCTGAGCAATCAGGTTGAGTTCCTTTTCGACCGTCGCTTGGACACGCAAGGGAACGCCGTCAGGATAACGCCAATTCAAACCCTTCTCAGTGAGTGTTCGAAGACGTTCATTAGGTGGAACACCGTTAGTGACTTCATCGGGATATTCATATTTGAGTTCATCAAGCGAGAAATCGCATTGTCGAGCAATCGTCACGCTATTCGATATAGCGTCAGGAAAATTCTTGAAAAGGCGCCGCATCTCTAATTCAGACTTCAGACGTCGTTCGCTGTTTTTCTGTGCTAGTCTTCCCAACGCATCGATCGTTGTCTTTTCACGCATGCAAGAAAGGATGTCGGCTAATCGGCGACAAGACCCTCTGTGCATTAACACATTACCCATCGCCGCGAGTGGAATTCCGAGATGTTCCGATTTATGAGACAACGCGTCGAACCTGTAAAGATCATTTCCATCATAAACAGGAGCGATGGCTAAATATACGGCATCGCCAAATTTGTGTTTTAATTCTAGAGCGGTGAAACGAAAGTGATCGCCTTCTGTAAGGACAAGAAAGCTATCTGTCCGTCTTCATATGCAGTGAGACAGATTTAAGCCTGAGCTAAGCGAGGTTAT
>CAZGVP010000322.1:0-3824 GCA_964529135.1 uncultured Caulobacterales bacterium
CTTATCTGTTTGAAAAGGTACATTCGAAAGCCCACAAAAAGTAAATTTGAAGTTTGATGCAAACACAGTAAATGCCTGCCCGGTTTTTGTCGGCCGCTATGTGCGCGGTGTCAAAAATGGCCCGTCACCAAAATGGTTACAAGATCAACTAAGGTCTATTGGTTTGCGCCCAATCAATGCGCTGGCTGATATTACCAATTATGTTTCCTATGATCGCTCCCGTCCACTGCATGTATTCGATGCTGATAAGTTAAACGGCACAGTCCATGCGCGCCTTGGCAAGAAGGGTGAAAAATTTTTGGCCCTAGACGGCAAGGAGTACGAGATTGACGAAACAATGACTGTCATTGCTGATGATAAAGGTGTTCTCGGGCTTGGCGGCATTATGGGCGGCGAAGACAGTGGCTGTACGGAAGACACCGTCAATGTGTTTATTGAATGCGCTTACTTCGATCCCTTACGCACCGCAAAAACTGGTCGCAAAACCGGAATCAATTCCGATGCACGTTACCGGTTTGAACGCGGTGTTGATCCGAATTTTATTCTATCTGGTATGGAGCTGGCAACGCAGCTGGTCATTGATATGTGTGGTGGCGAGCCAAGTGAATTAGAAATAGCTGGTGATATTCCTGTTTTCGATAAGACCGTTTCTTTTCCACCAACTGAAACCAAACGCCTGACAGGCATTGAAGTTGATGATGAGAAAGCAAAAGAAATTCTTGAGGCGCTTGGATTTAACATAATGCCTTCGACAGGCAATGGTGATCAACAAACTAAGAATTGGCTGGTCCGCGTGCCCAGTTGGCGACCAGATATAGAGGGTAAAGCGGATCTGGTAGAGGAAATTACCCGCATCGTCGGGCTTGATCAGTTACCAACTGCAACACTGCCGCAATTAAACGCGGTGGAAATGCCCAAAATTACGTTATCCCAAAACCGGCGCCGGTTGGCCAAGCGTGCTCTTGCGATACGAGGTCTCTATGAAGCCGTAACCTGGTCATTTACTGATGAAAACCATGCAGCTCTTTTCTGCAAGGGTAGTGAATGGCTTGCATCTGAAGGGTTGAAACTGGCTAACCCGATTTCGTCAGATCTTGGTGTGATGCGCCCATCGATATTACCTAATCTGATTGCAGCCCTGGGCCGCAATATCGATAAGGGCGCTGGCGTGAGTGCAGATGGAGATTTGGGTCTGTTTGAAGTTGCTCCTGTATATTATGGTGATCGCGCTGAAGGGCAGATGATTCTGGCATCAGGGGTGCGCCTCTCGACCGAGCATAGGCATTGGCAAGGTAGGGCGTCGCAGACAGATGTTTATACGGTTAAAGCGGATTGCCTCGCAGCGTTAGAAGCTGCAGGGGCGCAAATTTCAAGTTTGCAAACAACTGCCGATGCCCCGAAATGGTTTCATCCTGGGCGGTCTGGTGTATTGCGGTTGGGCCCGAAAAATATTCTTGCCGAATTCGGTGAGATCCATCCACGCATTCTAAAAGAGATGGATATTGACGGCGCTGTCTATGGTTTTGAAATTGCTCTTGATAATATTCCCTCTGGTAAAGGCAAGGCGACAAAAACCAGAACAGCTTTGAATGCGTCGGAATTATTACCTCTAACGCGAGATTATGCTTTCCTTGTTGAGGCCGATATTGCGGCTGAAACTCTTTTAAAAGCTGTGCGTGGTGCGGATAAGAAACTGATCAGTAAAGCCCGCCTCTTTGATGTTTATGAAGGCAAGGGTGTTCCAGACGGTAAAAAATCACTTGCAGTAGAAGTGATGCTCTCGCCACAAACTGCAACACTCACGGATGAAGATATTGAGGCGTTATCTGCCAAGGTTGTAAAGCAAGTAGAAAAAGCAACGGGCGGTGTGTTGCGAGGGTAATAAATGTTACTTAACGTAAAGGTGTGTTAAAACAAGCCCGGCACCAGGCGGAATTTTACTTGCTTTGAAAAATCCACATATTTTTTGTCATGTTTAAGAAGGCGTTCTTCAGCATATATCCTCGCAACGAGTAATCCTGCCACCCCTGTATATATAAGGAAATTGCGCAATGATGGCGCTATCATCAAATACCCCACATCCGCAATAAGGTAACCGGCGTACATTGGATGGCGTACGAACAAATACATTCCAGAAGAGCGCACACCGCGATTAGCGGCAACAAGGCCAAAACTGCGATTAAGGCTTAATTTTGCCCCTGTATGAATCACAATACCAGTGAGCATAATTGGAACCGCAACCATTGGCATAAAAGCACCATTGCTAGGAGCGACAAGCAAACTCAGAAATGTTCCTGACGCAGCCAATGCCCAATCAGTAAATCGCATAGAAATCTGATCAGTGGGCCTACGTAGCACAATAAATAAAACCACAATTCCTTCAGATATGATGACGAGCATCGAGAACATTTCATCGGGTGTAAATGTCTCTGGCCAAACACGACGTATCAATAAAAGGAAAAGAATTGTGACGATGACTTGTTCAGCACGGTCAAGAAAACGCGGAGAAGAAAGGAATGACTGTAATTTCATGGTCTATGTATCCGAAAAATATCTCTAAATTACTGAGAATTAACGCTGGGAGGATAGGCATACTGAACTTAGGAAATCGTTACAAAAATAATACTTTAAGAGGTTTTTAAAGGGTAAACGGTAAATCAAGGCTATTCAGATAAAAGGCTTCGTATCATGATTAAAGATTTGTTAATCAATACACTGATTGTGATAGTAGTTTTCGTCCCACTTGAGCATTTGCGCCCAATACAAAGCGAAAAAAAAATCTTCAGAAAATTATGGAAAACTGATGCTGCCTATCTTCTCATTTCAAGTTTTTTAGTGGCAATGGGGATGGCGCTTATTTTACTTGTTAGCACACTACTTATTGGTTCCTATATTCCAAAAGGGTTTATGAGTGCGGTTTCTACGCAACCTATTATTATGCAAGTCGTTGAAGTGTTAATAATCGCTGATTTTGGATTTTATAGTATTCATAGGGCATTCCATACTCTTCCGATTTTATGGCGATTTCACGCGATACATCATAGTATAGAAGAAATGGACTGGCTGGCTGGGCACAGAGTACACCCATTTGACCAAATTTTAACGCGAGGATTATCTCTCGTTCCTGTTTTTTTATTTGGCTTTAGTGACCTTTCAATCGTTATTTTTGCGGCCATTTACAAATGGCAATCCCATCTCATACATTCGAATGTAAACATACCATTTGGTCCATTAAAGTGGATTACAGCTTCACCAGAATTTCATCACTGGCACCATTCTACTGACGCAGCAGCATTCGATAAAAATTTTGCTGGTCAATTACCTATTTTCGATATCCTCTTCGGAACTCTCCATATGCCTCAAGATGAAACACCAAAAGGCTATGGTAGCGGTGATCATGTTCCAGAGGGGTTTGTGGATCAACTATTTCACCCCTTTAAAAAATCTTCGAAGGGGTTGAATCAAGAGCATGATCAAAATGTCATTGAGACAACCTTGAATACAAAACCTTAGTTCAACTTCCAAATAACAAGCGAGATATTGATTTGAAAAAAACCTGATGAACTGAAAAAATTGTATAGGTTTACTAAGATCAATGGCAATCAAGCATCACGAAGCTCATCTTAGCGAGCACAGTACGGATTGATATCTCGCCCCCAATTTCTCAATAGCAATATTTCATTTATCAAGCGCAGTCCTTACATGAACGCCTGTAATCTTGTCTGTGCACGCCCTAATATAAGGGCATGCACATCGTGAGTACCTTCATATGTCTTTCCCCCCTATAACTGATCCACGAATTTTGTAATTCTCTACGAAAAAGG
>CAZGVP010000323.1:0-3792 GCA_964529135.1 uncultured Caulobacterales bacterium
GGCCCAGCACTAGACTGGGGTTAATCGTTGTGAGTTCAAGGCCCTTACCCTCACCATTCACATAATTCCAGGCGGCCTTTTCGGCGATGGCTTTCGAGCGCGTATAGGCGGTATTGTCGGCTATATTGTCAGGGTTTGACCAGTCTTCCTCTGTCAGTAGATCAGGGATATCTTTCCCCCAGCCATAGGCAATGGCAGCGACGGACGCTGTCATGACGACACGCGCTATTTTGCCGTTTTCCTTAGCGGCTTTTAGAACACGCAGCGCGCCTTCTTTAGCGGGTATGATCAATTCATCAGGTTTTTTGGGGAGTATTGCAGGCAGTGGGGACGCCAAATGCTGAACATAATCACATCCGTCAATGGCGTCAGCCCATCCGTCATTCGATGACAGATTGGCCTCAAAAATCTCAAAAGAGATATCCTTTCCGGCATATCTGGAAAGCGTTGAAAACAGTTTGTCTGCGCTTGCCTTTGAGCGAACGGTACCGCGTACTTCATGACCATCCTCAATAAGCTTCAGGATAGTGTGACCTGCGATAAAGCCTGTTGCGCCCGTTACTAACACCTTTGCCATCATTTGCCCTCATGATCTGGTCAATAGATAGAAAGAGTGCCGTGGATGGTCGCAAGGGTCAACAAACACATCATGCACGGGCGCACACAAAACAGCGAGTGGCTTGGACCAAGGTCGAAGCTATCGGCGACTTACCGCTCTATTTATACTCTCTTTTGAAGAGGGGCCGCTACCGAAAGTGTGGGTTTTCATAAAATGCTCAAAATCGCTTTGGGCGAGTGGCCGAGCAATATGATAGCCTTGAGCGGTATCACATCCAAGTTCTGTCAAGATGTTGAGAGACTCCTCATCTTCCACGCCTTCCGCCGTTACGGTCATATTCAACCCGTGGGCAAGCTCGATTGTCGCTTTGACTATAATCTGATCGCTTTTGTTTTTCGCAATATTTTGGACGAATGACCGATCGATTTTGATTTCATTGACTGGTAGATTTCGCAGATACTCAAGTGATGAATACCCGGTTCCAAAGTCGTCAATCGACATATGAAAACCAGCTTCCTTCAATCGATGCAAAACTTTGAGCGCTGTTTCAGGGTCTGCCATCAAAGCACTTTCGGTGATCTCGATCACTAAGTCGCTTGGCGTCAGCTTGTAGCGACGTATTAAAACCATCAACCGACTGGGCAAGGTCTCATCAGTTAGATCTTTCACAGATAGATTGACAGCCAACCTGGTACTGATTTCTTTAGATCGCCAATCACACACCATTTCGCAACCGCGCTTCAAAACCCAATTGGTTAGTAGCCGAACCTTACCTGTTTGCTCTGCGATAGGGATAAAATTATCTGGGGGCACAAACCCTCTTGTTTCATGGAACCAGCGGATTAAGCCTTCCGCTTCGACAGTTTTTCTGGTTTTGAGATCGATTTTTGGCTGAATATATAGTTCAAACTCATTGGCTTGAAGGCCTCGACGCATCTCACCCATCATAGTAAGAGAGTCAGCATTTGGCTCATCACGCTCAGGATCATAGTTAGTTACCTGTGGCCCCGTTTCTATTGCCCGGTAAAGAGCCGCCCACGCACGTTGCAAACCATCTGCTGGCGTTATGTCGGGGGTATTTATCGAATTACCTCGCCGATAATCAATCTCGATTTCATAATCTTCATGAATAATTGGGGTTCGCAACCGCTCTTCTAAGCCTACCAAGTTCGTTTTGTTTTGATAATAAGCAACGGCAAATAAGTTATCGCCGAGGCGTGCACATAATGTGTCTTCAGGGAAGTTTTTTAGCCGCTCAGCAAACATCACAGTAGCATCATGCGCTATATCTGACCCTAAAACATAGTTCACCTGGTCAAGTGTAGAGATCCGAATGACAGCGACATGATAGGTGGCTCGTTCCCGCTCGAGTTGTTTTTCAAGCTGCACTAAAAATTCACACCGGTTCATAAGTCCTGTGTCCACATCGTGATGAATACGATAAAAAAGTTCAGCTTCGCGCGTTTTTACGCGGTGAATCATGGTTTCAAATGATGTTGTAAGTTTGCCGAACTCATCCTTACTTTTTATTGCAGGGACGCTGGAATAGTCACCATCCTGGACTTTTTTAGCCAATGTTGAGAGTGCGATAATTGGCTTACTGAGCTCGCTAGCGAAAAATATTGCGCCTAAAACCGCGATTAACAGTGCGCCGCCTAATAGACCTGCAAGCGAATAAAAGATAGATCGTTCGCGGTTGAGCGCGGCATCAAGTGAGTAGGAAAGGAAAAGTGCCACATCTGTCTCTGGCGTGCCCGTACTTGGAAGGTCAAGTGTCGCTATAGCAAATTGCTCATCTTGAGATGTTGCCTTTGAAAGCGCATCTGTCTCTTCATCAGACATGAGGGAGTTCAACAAATCTTTGGTAACGGCACTCTCTAATTTGCTCGCCACTATTCGATTGGTTGAAGTTGCTATCAAAGCTGCACGGACATTTGGCAACTGTGCTGAAATGTCGGTCAGAAACGTCTCATCAATTTGAAATCCACCGACAAAATACCCTATCGTTTTCGGAGCATCAACCGCGACCACACTCATTAGGTGTGCCTTACCGTTTATAAGGCCTACACCATAAGCGGTCCCGTCGGATGCAGCTTCAGCGCTGTCGATCAAGCTGATGAACGGGAAAGTTTGATAGTCTTCTATTGGTGATAGATAGGTTGTTATTTCTGCCTCGAGGTCCAGTGTTAAATATACACTCCAATCCGCTTTGACGCGCTGAATAACGTTGTAAACAACCGAGGTTTTGGTGCCAGGGTCACCATTCACAAGATATCTTTTGACCGTGTAATCACGGAGTGACACTTCGCTAGTACGCGCCGCAAGCATGGCCGTATTTTCAATGTAACGTTCCGCGGTTATCTGCGCGACTTTCAGGTCACCTGTAGCATGCTCTAGAAGAGTGTCGGTGGTTGAGTCAGAAACGGCGAAGAAATTTATGGCTTGCAACCCCGCAAGCAAGGCTCCGACAAACAGAATTAACTTAGCCTTGTAATTAAGGTTGCGCATGACTTTTACTTACTGTCCGATCGAGCCAAAGGCATTGCGCGTTTGGTAGCGACCATAAGAACTAGGTCTTTTCTGGACGCTGTATCTATTAACTGGCTACGCGTTTCAGACTTGGGGATTTTATAGTGCCAAAAGTAAAGTGAATGCTGGCCGTCTGGCACTCCCTTTATTACTAGTTCGCCTTTTTCATTACTGATGCCATTAAGGGGAGACGGGGTCGCATAAATGAACGCCGTCATATGGTCGTGAATACTACTACCCAATGCAATGGGGCCAGGGATATCCAGATCAAAGGTCTGCGATTTCTCTCGTGGTTTGACCGTTAAATCTAGCTGTTTGCTCTTTGAAAACGAATAGACATGGTGTGTGATTGGATCTTGGTTTTGAAATTGAAACTTGTCACCAACTTTGCTTAAACTGATGAAGGGGGTGAATGCTTCGCCTTTTTGATGCACTATCCTTGTTTCACGTCCACTATTCAAAGCGTCTGATGTGCTGTTATCGACGACGATGTAGGCGATAGCACCACTCAGTGGCGTACCGGACTCATCTGTCACGGTAATCATAATATCATCGCTATTTACCGATGACGTAACCGCCACGGATAAAACCAACGCTACGCAAACTATATTCAAGGTCGACATTGACACCTCAAAATGCAACTTAATCTTTTATCTTGTTATTGAGGGGAAAAGTTAGCGTGACGTTAAAAAACGCACGCTAAA
>CAZGVP010000324.1:0-3791 GCA_964529135.1 uncultured Caulobacterales bacterium
AATTCTTGATCTTGCGCCAGCTCCAGAACTGCCTTGCGGGTAATCCCGTGTAAAATTTCATTTCCCAAATGACGCGTAATCAAACGATTATCCGTAGTGATGATAAATGCATTATTGGAACTACCTTCGGTCACAAAACCATCTTCCACCATCCAGGCATCATCGGCGCCATGCAATTTTGCTTCTTCCTTGGCAAGGGATTGTGCGAGCAGGCCAACCGTTTTCAAATCTCGCCTTTTCCAGCGAATATCATCTACAGAAATTACACTCAGGCCAACCTCTGCAGCAGGATTCTCCAGAAGAGTTTTTTCCTGCGTAAACATAACAAGTGATGGTTTGGGCGTACTTGGAAAGTTAAAATCTCGTTCAGCTGCACCGCGTGTCAGTTGAAGATAGACGATGCCCTCCATGAGATTATTTTTCTCAACCAGTGCCTGTTGCACATGTTCGATATCCGACAAAGGAACGGGACTTGTCATCGACAACCCATCCATTGAGCGCTGCAAGCGGGCAAGATGCGCTGCATTATCGATCAGCTTGCCGCCAAGAACACTACAGACTTCATAAATGCCATCAGCAAATAAAAACCCGCGATCAAAAATAGATATTACTGCCTCTTGCGCCGCAACGTACTCTCCGTTCACATAAACCATTTTATTATCAGTCATTCGCGATGGATCCTTATTTTATTGGAAAAGAGCAAAAAACCGATGTAGGCACAAGAGTAATTTATGTTAGATTGAGGATCGAAATGCTATCGATATGATCGAAAAATCGCCAGATAAAACGACGAAACCGATAATCGGCTGGCGAGAATGGGTTGGCTTGCCCGAACTCGGGATCGAGCAGATTAAAGCAAAAATTGATACAGGCGCAAAAACATCTGCTTTGCATGCTATACGCATTGAAGAAACCACTGAACGTGGGGTGCCGGTTTTGCATTTTTATGTGCACCCTCAACAACGACACAAAAATCCAGAAATTCCTTGCATTGCTGAAATATCGGATCGCCGCAAAATTCGCAGCTCTAATGGTCAGGAAGAACTGCGATATTTGATTACAACACACCTGTCTTTAGGCGATATGTTTTTTCCGGTGGATGTAAGCCTAACCAATCGAAATGATCTTGGTTTCAGGATGCTGTTAGGACGCGATGCGTTAAAAGACCAGTTCATCATTGATCCTTCACAATCTTACCTTGTTGGAAATATACCCAGTGACTGATGTTCCACTGCCTTAAAGATTTTCGCCGATGATATATCAAGTAGGCGTATCATTAAATGGTTCGGCAACAATCTGATTATCATCTTCATATACTATGTAGCCAGGTCGGTCTGTTTTGAGAACATCAATATGATAACCATGCTCTTTAAGTATGGTACAAATTTCAAATGCCTTCTTGATGTGATTAACAGCACCCGGATTGAACCATGATATACCTTTAGTAAACCGTCTGTACCCACCCTTTGATGTTGATTTAGTAAATTTGATTGGCTCTTCTAAATTATCATCAAACCAACCTAAAATTTCTGTTATCCTGTCGATATCTATACCGCTGGTACCTGGGTTTCGTTTGACGTTATAGGCAGCGTGGAAAAACCCTTCACGCACAGTAGAGCCTTTATTGATTTTATAGCTTACAAAACGTAGATACATCTATCATGCATGCCTTGCCATAACCTCTTGTACAGCACTCACTAATTTTTCTCGTGATATCGCAAACTGAGCTGGTTGGCCCTCGCGC
Source organism: uncultured Caulobacterales bacterium (assembly GCA_964529135.1). Classification (GTDB taxonomy): domain Bacteria; phylum Pseudomonadota; class Alphaproteobacteria; order Caulobacterales; family Parvularculaceae; genus CALLPQ01. The sequence continues at coordinate 1,745 of CAZGVP010000324.1, forward strand.
CATTCGGCATTATCTTCAATCTCTTGTGACAATTTTGCACCCAGGATCAGGTCTTTTACAGTGACCTCCCCTTTTTCCAATTCATCTTCGCCTTGAATGATAGTGATGGAGGCGCCACGTTTGTCCGCATATTTCATTTGCGCGCGCATTCCTGATCCACCGAGATAAACTTCCGCTGCTATACCTGCATGGCGTAGTTCGCGCGCCATCAATTGATAGTCCCCCATACGCTCGCCATCGAGCGCCAGAATAACCACTGGTCCAACTTGCGTATTGGTTTGTGTTTTTTGTAATGCGAGCGCCGCCAGCAATCGTGACACCCCAACGGAAATGCCGACAGCCGGCACTTCTATACCTTTAAAACGTTTTACCAAATCATCATACCGGCCACCGGATGCCACGGATCCGATTTGCACCCGCCGCCCCTTATCATCTGTTAGCTCCGAGAGGAGTTCCGCCTCAAACACAGGACCGGTATAATATTCCAACCCACGAATAACGGATAGATCGATCTTGATATGATCATCCGCCATACCTAGTCGAGTTAATTGCGCAGCCATTTGCGACATTGCCGCAATACCTTTTTCACCTGCATCGCTACTACCAATGAGATCCGATAAACGATCACAAGTTTCGCTGTTGCTATCAGCAGACGCAGCCATAAAGCCCAAAACTTTTTCTATCTGGTTATCATCAAGTTTTGCGCCTTGCGTATAAGCACCGGACTCATCTTTACGGCCCTGCCCAAGAAGTGCCGCCACACCATCTGTTCCCAGACGGTCCATTTTATCCATAGCACGCAAAACACCCAGTTTTTGCTCTTGTTGACTATCAGCCTCAAGTCCGATCGTCTCCAGCAACCCCGTCAGAACATTTCGATCGTTAATTCTTATCTGAAATCCAACTTCAGGAATACCAGCAGCCATGATTGCTTCTGATAACATCAAGCAGCATTCCACATCAGCATGGGGCGCTGGCGCACCGACACTATCTGCATCACACTGGGTAAATTGACGAAACCTGCCAGGTCCCGGTTTTTCATTCCGCCAAACTGGTCCCATTGCATAACGTCGAAAAGGTTTAGGCAATGAATCATAATTTTGCGCCACAAACCGCGCAAGAGGCGCAGTTAGATCGTAGCGCAAACTCATCCATTGTTCATCATCGTCCGTGATGGAAAACACACCCTGATTAGGGCGATCAACATCTGGCAAAAACTTACCCAACGCATCTGTATATTCAAAAGCGGATGTTTCCAGTGGCGCAAACCCATAAGCCTCGTATACCTTGCTAATCCGACCAAGCATTTCGCGTTCATCAGTTACGTCCGTACCCATACGATCCATAAACCCACGAGGAGCACGCGCTTTAGGTTTGAATTTTTTCTCTTTCTTAACCACTTAACATTCACTCCAGGTTGAAAATTACCAGCTATGTATATCCAATAATTTTAGGCATCCAATAACAAGCATGCGTTTAATTATTCTACTATTGTTGCGCTCTCTATCACTATCGGTGTGACGGGCACATTCGCAAGTTCGCGGCCATCTCCGGTGATCTGTGTTGAGGTTTCAATGCTGGCTATGGCATCAACTATATTCAGCCCGGAAATCACCCGGCCAAACACGGTATAGCCGGGCACATTGGGTCCACGGGCTCCATGGTCAAGATTGGGATTATCTTCATGGTTGATATACCATTGAGCAGAAGCGCTATTCGGATCACTTGTACGTGCCATAGCAAGTGTACCGCGTTCATTGGAAAGTTCGTTATCCCCCTCATAGGCAATAGGGTCCCCAGTGCGGCGCTCTTCCAGATAGATCGAAAATCCACCTCCCTGAATCATGAAACCGGGAATAACCCGATGAAAAATCGTCCGGGTATACTGACGTCCTTTCACATAGTTCAAGAAATTTTCCACGGTGACGGGCGATTGTTCCGGGTATAGCGCCACAGTGATCGGCCCAATATTTGTGGCGATAACAACCTTAGGCAAATCAGCAACAGACGCATCATCGATCGCAATATCTACACTTGGCTCAAGTTT
>CAZGVP010000325.1:0-3777 GCA_964529135.1 uncultured Caulobacterales bacterium
CTCATAGTAAAATTAACGCCACAACCCACCCGGCTGTAGCGCCGAGGTTTCAGTCAGTGTTGAATGTGCAATGTGAGGCGCCTGTTAAAAAAGGTATTCATACAGAAGAAATATTGATAGAGATTGGCTTGTCCTTAGTTGAAATTCAGGAAATTGTTTAAAGATAAAGGAGATGCTTATGGGTGACGAAAAAGCGGTACTTTATACCGAGGATAAAAACACAGCGATCATTAGTCTTAATCGACCAAAGCAGATGAATGCATCATCGCACGCGTTACGCGTAGAGCTTCGTGCGGCAATTGATGCGGCAGACAAAAATACAGATATTCGTGTGGTTGTGTTCACCGGGGAAGGACGCGGGTTTAGTGCCGGGGCTGATCTTACGGAAAGTTTTGTGGAACATCGCGGCACGGTTAATGAGCATATCCTCAAAGATTATAAGCAGATTATTGATGCCATTGAACAATCAGATAAAGCCTATATTGCCGCTATCAATGGTCCTGCTGCCGGGGTGATGCTTGCCCACGCGATGGCGTGTGATTTGATTATGATGAGTGAGAGCGCTTTTCTTTACAGTCCATTTGCGGCATTGGGCCTTGTACCTGATGGCGGTACTACAACTTATTTGTTTAAAGCGTTTGGGTATCAACGTGCATTTGAGATGATCGTTGAGGGGCGCCGTACCAGTGCCCAAGAATGCCTTGATGCTGGTGTTGCGACAAGTGTCGTTAAGGATGAAGAATTGCGTGAGGCAGCAATTGCGCGTGCTCATAAGATTGCAGAAAATACAGCGCCGCTTTCCCTGAAATACTCGAAAAAATTATTGCGCTTTGCCCGCAATGCGACCCGTGAAGATGTGACGGCGCTAGAGGCTGATTTGCAAAATATTTGTATTCAGTCTTCGGACTGCCAGGAAGGCGTGGCGGCATTTATGCAAAAGCGCAAAGCAAATTTTACGGGTAAGTAGCAGTATATTCTGCTTTCTCCAGAACGCCTTTTAATTCCTTCGGTTTATAATTCTCGTCATGTTTGGCGAGAATTATATCGGCAATAAAGGTACCTTCAGTATTTAATCGCCCTTGGGCTATAATGCCCTGACCTTCTCGAAAAAGATCAGGCAAGATGCCATCATAGCGTACTGTAATACTGGCGGCACCGTCCGTGACATCGAAAACTTTTTCAACGCCCTCGCCATTGCGAACCGATCCTGCAGCAACCACACCGCCCAGGCGGATGCGCCGCGATGGATCTGCCTGGCCGGCAGCAATGTCTTCTGGCGTATAGAAATAGTCGAGATTCTGGCTAAGCGCCGTAAAGGCCAAGGCTGCAGCACCAGCAAGGCCTGCGGCCCCCAAGGCGAGGAGTGCAATGCGTTTATTTCTTCTAGCCGGCTTCATAAAGTAGATTATAGCATTGGCGGCAATGTTTAGGCCAGAGGCCACATTGCCGCCTTTTTGGAGGCTTTTGTAGAATAGCTCTATTCCGATGCTTGTTCAGTTTGTGCTTCGCGGCCACGTTTTACTGAATCCCAGAACTCTGTAGCTGTAGCTTTGCGACCATGGACAGGAATGAATGTTTCGATATCAAGATCGAGTGCTTCCAGTCTTTCTGCAAAAGCCAGCTGATTGGCATTGGCGGCCGGTAATTCCTCACCACGAGCGCTGAAGAGATCAGCAACAAATATAGATTTAATGGCTGGAATATAGGCAACCACAATCTCTTCTGCGTGAGGATTCGGACCGACATTGATCAACTCGATCTTGCGCGAACTGCGCCCGATAGTACGCTTCTTGTCAAAAGTTTTAACAGAGATTTTCTCAGGGGTGCCGCCATTTCTACCAATGTTACGACCGGCTGAACCTATACTCTCTACAAAATCTTCATTACCGGGTGTGGTAACCACTGATATGCTGGCTTCCAAAAACCCGTAAAGGCCACCAGAGTGATCAAAATGATGGTGCGTTAAGACGGCGCGTTTGATTTTTTTACCGGGCAGGCGCTTGTTCACTGTTGTGATGATGTCGCGAGCAGCCTGTGGGGATTGTGGTGTTTCTAAAATCGTAACCCCGTCACGATTATTAACAAAAATGACATTATACCCTTGAGCTGCATTGGGAATGAAGAAGATGTTTTTTGCAAGCTCTTCAACACTTAAGTCACGCGGTGTATTGTCTGCAACAGTAAACGGATCATTGCGACCTGCACCTTCTGGTTGTGTAAACAAGGCCTCATCTGCAATCTCAAGAGAAACACTTTCTATGCTGACTTCTTGTGTTAAAATTCCAGCCTGAGTTGTAGACATTTTGTGGGCAAGTGCAACCCCGGATACATCTTTGTAGTCCCCAAAGTTCGTGACTGTTCTCACATCACCCCATTGTGGGTGGGCACTCAAGGTGACAAGGCTTTCCAAAGCTCCTGTCGCAGCGGAAAAATAGAGTGTTTGTGCACGGCCAATAGGGTCAGCAAAGGTTATGAGGTTATGGGTATCACCATTAAACTCATTGGTACCGCTTGATCTGATGGATGCAGAATTATCAGCAAGGGCAAGCAAAATATCGACGGATGTGACGGAACGGTCCATAATGCCGGGGGCAAATAGTGGATCAATCGTTGCCACCGCATTTTGACCGGCAAGATAAACCCAGTCCTGGCCAACGCCGCGTACATAGCGGAATCCAAGATTGTCGCCATTATAATTTTCGAAGGCAACTCTACCGTTTGAGCGATAAGCAACATTGCGTTGTGGATCACCAAGCTCGGGGCTTGTTGTTGGTGTCGGCGCCTGGCCCGGATTGGCGGTGCGTACTGATAAAGTGGTGGTGGCATTGCGCATGGCGTTAAGGGCTTCATACCCGCCTGCAGCTTCAAGTGCTCGATTGACGACGGATTGCGCTTGGGCTTGTGATGAGATGGCTGGTGGTTGGATGGTGGTTTCAGCATTTGCTGTGAATGCGCCAAGTGTCAGTATGGTTGAGGCAAGAAAAGTGGTTGTTAAGGTGGTGACAGAATATTTAGTGTTGGAATATGGTAAGAGCGTCATAATGTGTTTCCTCCGGGTGCTGCATAGGATTAAGCCCATGTCTTGAAATATTATGCTAATGCCCGAATCTTTGCGCTACGTCTTATCAAATTTACGTTATCGGGGCTTTTGTGGTCAGGCTTTGCTTTAAATGGGATATTTTTCATGTAAAAACATGCACTTCGACATTGTATGTTTTTTAATGTCAAACATTGTGATTGCGTCTATGAGACTAGGGCCCGTGGCGGCAGATACCCGTTTGAATTCCATCGTTGAGCAGCGCAAACCCCTTGTCCAAATTTCCTGAAATCTCTTTGTCTGTAACCGACCTTGGTTGTGATCGGGGAGGGATACCGGTCGTACGGGGGCTGGATTTGATCCTGAGTTCTGGCCATGCGGTGCAATTTTTTGGGAATAATGGTTCAGGTAAATCGACCATTCTCCAGACTTTAGCAGGATTGATCAGCCCTGCCACGGGTCATATGAAATGGCAGCGTAATGGTGAACCCACATCAATAAAGACGCATATGATATATGTCGGGCACGTTAATGCACTCAAGCCTGCGTTGAGCGTTTTAGAGAATTTACAATTTTGGGCGCGTGGGTATGGCATTGCGGATCTGCTTATCAGTGAAGCGCTCGAAAAGCTTGAGATTGCATCGCTTGCACAAATTCCTTTTGGACGTTTATCTGCCGGTCAGCAAAGACGGGCAAATCTTGCGCGATGCGTTATGGCGGGGCGTTTTGTGTGGTTGCTG
>CAZGVP010000326.1:0-3735 GCA_964529135.1 uncultured Caulobacterales bacterium
AACATCTGTAGCATTAACAAAATAATGTTTCATCATTCGTTCTGCTGGCGACATGTTTCGGCGTGCCGCATAAGAAAGCTTTTCAGCAATTTCTGGCTGAATATCAAAGCTAAGTTTGTTATCATCGGTGCCACGTGCCATATGCAATTGTGCACGGATAGTTTGTAAATATTGGCGCGCACGCATGAACGCCTTTATTTCATCTTTTTCGAGGACAGGTTTTTGGGCGGCACTCCCATCGATTGAACTGCCATATACATAATGATATAACCAGCCAATTGTATGGATATCTCTGAGGCCACCTTTTCCCTCTTTGATATCTGGTTCGACTAGAAATCGAGACTGTTCTGATAATTCATGTCGTTCTTCAGCTTCATCCAGCTTGGCTTTTACAAACTCGTGAATGGTTGATCGTCGTAATTTATCATAAGCCTTTGTGAACTCATCATAGAGTTTATGGTCACCAGTAAGGTATCGCGATTCTAAATATGCTGTTCGTCCAGTCATATCCTCTTTACAAAAATTAACGGCTCCATTGGGTGTGTGAACACCATACCCAATTTTTAAGCCACTATCCCAAAGTGGATAGAGGAGGGCATCGAGAAATGGTCGCGCGATTTCATCATTTTGAGGTGCGTGCAGAAAAAGTAAATCAATATCGGAGTAGGGAGCTAAATCGGAACGGCCATATCCGCCAACAGCTATGATACAAATAGGGGAATGAGTTAGCCCTTGCGTATTTAACTGATCGTCAAGCAAAGTACGTATGATTTGATCAATGCTAGTGGATAAACATCGTGCTAGAGCATCACCATAAGAATGTGTTTCAATTCCAGCGCGTCGTGCATTCGCTATAATTGTGCGTAAAAGTGGACCGATGGCGATATCAGTTTGGTCGATTTTTTTCTTGTGAAAAGCATCTTGCAATGCCTTAGTGATATTACCAGGAACTAGCCAGTCAGTCTCAGTTTGCAATTTTGCACTGGGCACTACCTTCTTACTCCCGTTGTGTAATCAAGCTGCATTATGAAACTTCAAACAATGATTTTAATTGATAAAGTGCATCCAGCGCTTCTCGCGGGGCCATGCTATCAGGATTGAGTGCGTCTAATGCCTCCTTTAAACTATCCGATGGGTTTTGATTGCTGATCGTTTGTGTACTTGCTTCATCCAATGCTGCAAAAAGGGGCAGGGTTTCCAATCCATCTTGTGCAGCTTTACGCTCTTCTAGCATGTTGAGAACTTCTTCTGCACGTTTGATAACTGCACCTGGCACACCAGCGAGTTTGGCAACAGCAACGCCGTAAGATCGGTCAGCTGCGCCAGTTCCGACTTCATGAAGGAAGACCACATCGTCTTTCCATTCACGCACTTTCATTGAGACATTGCGCAAACGCGCTAGTCTTGCTTCTAGTGCGGTTAATTCATGGTAGTGCGTTGCAAATAACCCTCGGCAACGATTTCGATCATGGAGGTGTTCTACGGCCGCCCATGCAATAGAGAGCCCATCAAAAGTAGAGGTGCCACGCCCGATTTCATCCAGGACAACAAGTGCCCGCTCACCAGCCTGATTTAGAATGGCTGCTGTCTCAACCATTTCGACCATAAAAGTGGAACGGCCACGGGCTAAATCATCGCTTGCGCCAACCCGGCTAAACAGTCTGTCAGTTATTCCAATATGTGCTCTAGCTGCAGGAACATAGCCACCCGCTTGGGCAATCACTGCTATTAGAGCATTTTGTCGAAGGAATGTTGATTTACCCGCCATGTTTGGCCCTGTGACCAGCCATAGGTGAGCTTTTTCACCATCGCTTAAACTGCAATCATTGGCGATAAAACCAGTACCATCCTTTTTTAAAGATTGCTCTACAACAGAATGACGTCCACCCTCTATGGTGAAGGCAAGGCTGTCATCAATTTCAGGACGGGTATACTCTTCCTGGAGCGCAAGTTTCGCAAACGATAATGCCACATCGATCGAAGAAACCGCATCCGCTGCTGTGCGAATATCATCCGTACGCTCACTGATAGAAGATTGAAGTTGCGCATAAACTGCTAGTTCACGTGCCAATGCCTCATCGCGCGCGCGCGAAATGCGGGCGTCGAGATCAGCAAGATCGCCAGTCGTGAACCGAACGGCATTAGCCATTGTCTGGCGATGAATGAAGGTTTCACTGTGGGGGGAAGTCAACATTGTATCGCCATGGCTAGTGGGCACTTCAATGAAAAATCCCAATACATTGTTCTGACGTACTTTCAGGGCCTTGATGCCTGTGATGTCACGATATTGTGTTTCCAGCCCGGCAATTACGCGTCGAGATTCATCTCTCAATGTACGAACTTCATCAAGGGCAGGGTCAAACCCTTTTTGCACAAAGCCACCATCCCGGGCAAGCATTGGGACTTCGGGCGTCAAAGCTTTACCGAGCAAGGAGAGAAGCGCTGAAAAGCCGTTAGTATCTTTAGCTTCGAGATTGTTAAGCGCAGCTGTGAGGTTTTCTGGCAAAGTGGTTAAAGACTGGCTTGTCTGCGCTGCGTTGCTTAATGATTGTGCAATGGTGCGTGCGCACTCAAGACCGGTATTGATCGCCACCATATCGCGCGGACCGCCGCGATCCAGTGCAAGGCGCGATAAGGATCGCGCCATATCGGGCATGGCTTTCAAGCTTGAGCGGATGTTATCGCAAAGGGCAGGGGTGTTGAGGAAAAATTCTATTTCATCCTGACGACGGTGAATAGCAGATGGATTGGTTAGCGGGCTACCCAAACGACTTGAAAGTAGCCTGGCACCCGGGCCCGTAATCGTACGGTCTACAGCATTCACGAGAGATCCCTTACGGCCCCCCGTTTGTGTTTGGTGCAACTCTAGAGATGCGCGCGTTGTGGCATCGATTGCCATGGTACCACCAGCGAGATTGCGTCTAGGTCGCTGAAGTGCTGGGATACGGCCAGCCTGGGTTAACGAAATATAAGAGAGCACAGCGCCCATTGCAGAAATTTCAGCGCGCTCGAACTGTCCAAATGCCTCGAGTGAGGCGATACTATAGCTATCAAGTATTTGCCTTGTGGCCCGCTGTACTGAAAAGTCGCCTGAGGGCTGGTGAGTGAGTTGTCTCTCTCTGCCTAAATCTGAAAGAAGGGCGGTCCACACTGCGTCAAGTGTCTCGTTATCGGCAATTACCAGCTCTGAAATCATGCCCGCAGCAACATCAGAGCGGACAGAATCGGGCGTGGTTATACGCACATAAAACTCACCCGTTGAGACATCAACACAAGCGATCGCAGCCTCTGCACCATTTCCCAATATTGCCAATGCGCCTAGAAAATTATTACTGCGTGCATCGAGTAATGTGTCTTCGGTCAATGTGCCAGGAGTTACTATTCTAACGATATCGCGTTTAACAACTGACTTAGAACCACGTTTTTTCGCTTCTTCCGGTTTCTCAATCTGTTCACAAATGGCAACAGAAAAACCTTGGCGGATAAGGCGAGCTAAATAGTTCTCGTAAGCATGGAATGGCACGCCGCACATGGGGATATCAGCGCCCTGATTTTTTCCACGTTTGGTCAGGGTAATATCCAGCGCCCCTGCAGCTTGCACCGCATCGTCAAAAAACAACTCGTAAAAATCACCCATCCTGAAAAACAACAACGCATCGGGCACGCGGGACTTTTTCTCGATAAATTGCGCCATCACCGGTGTCGTCCCGGCTGGGATGTCAGCGGGAGCGGAAC
>CAZGVP010000327.1:0-3729 GCA_964529135.1 uncultured Caulobacterales bacterium
ACTACATCCTCTTTGCTACTACCTTATTGCTTAGTTGGGAAATATGAACTAAGTCCCAAATAGAAGATTGCAACCCTTTGGAATGTGGCTGATGCGAGTACGGCAGAGTTGATGACTAGCTTTTATTCAGAGCTTGCAAATCCAGATATCAACAAGACCGAAGCACTGCAAAACGCGCAGCTTAGCTTATTGAGATCAGATGAATACAGCCACCCGTATTATTGGGCGCCATATATCCTGATGGGGAATTGGAAATGATGAAATTTGTTATGCCGTGTACAGATGTATCTAAAGCTAAGCTTTATACACGAACGATCAGATTTTTAGTCTCGATACTTGTGGCGGCAACCTTAATTGAATTTGATTCAGGGTATGCCCAGCAAAGTGCATTAGCTGATAGCCAACAGGATCGCCAGATAGTCCAGGCGGAGATGGCATTGGATGAGATGCGGAGGACAGACGGGGTCCATAGTGAGGCCGGCGTTAAGCTTATTAACCGCCTTGGATACTTGTACTGGGACGCAAAACGGCACGACGAAGCTCGCCTACTTTATATGGAAGAATTATCGGTGCGAAAGCAAATCGGTCTGGACGAGGGTAGAGATACCTTGGCGGCTAATGTCGCTATGGTCGGTATCAATGCTGAGACGAATAGAGCAAATGAGAATATACCCTTTCTTGTTGAGATCGTTACGCATGCCAAGGAGACCGGACAGCAGGGTTTGCTTGCCTTCAACGAAGCCCAACTCGTCAATCTATATTTGGCAGATAGTAACTATGAAGCGGCCATTCCCTACCTCGAAGATAGGTATGCGCGTGCGATAGCAGCGAGCGGAAAAGAGTCCGAAGAGGCTATCCTTGCGAAGTTTAACCTAACTGAAATTCAGCTAAAAGCAGGGGCGACTGATATTCCGTTAGACAGCCTCCTTGCCCAGGCTGACCTGGCACGAAAGCATTTGGGGGAAGGGCATTCTTTGACCCATGATGCGCTGCTCAGGTTGGCTCGTGTTCAGGTCGAACAAGGAAAGTTTGAGGAGGCAGCTGCGATTTACGCCCCGTTGAGGTATTCGTCTGTTCCCGGTGTTCAACGAGGCATAGCAGAGTTGAGCTTTGCTGCGGGAGATTACCACACGGCCATATCCTATTATCATATTTTTGTAAAAAATCCGGGAAATAATGAAGGTCAAAATTTACTGGACTTGCAATCTCTGGGAAATGCGTATGCTAAACTCGGGTTACACCGACAAGCCACACGTATTTTTGAACAGCTTGCAAAAAAGATTGCACAGATTGATGGGCCGACAGGTCAGTTACTAGGAGCAGCTAACCAACGAAGTATTGCTTCCTTACATATGAGAAATGGTAATAACTCAATTTCAATCGGAGAGACCTTGATAGGGTTCCGAGACCTTGCGGCACAGTATTATGGAGAAGACCACGAGCAAACATTCGCTTCTACACTTGATGTTTTTAACTTTTATGAAATGCAGGGTCAGGAGCTGAGAGCTGCCGAGATTTTTTCTAATTTAGAAGATAACCTTCTTCGGAATCCAAATATTATTATCGGGCGCGAAGCTTTAGTGCACCTGTCCTTTTCGAAATACTTCAAAATTAGCGGTGATGAGCGCCAAGCTGAGACAGAAGCCTTGAAAGCAATGTACTTTGTCCGTGCTGACTTTGGACGCTCGGACTTATATAAGCGCGTATATGAACATTATGTGGACCTGATACTGGGTGATCCGGCTAGGCGGCCTCTGGCAATCTATCTTTTAAAACGCATACTCGCACATCAGAATGAGTTGACTTCAAACCTGGAATATATTCAGCGTGGACAAGACGGGGAGCCTCAATATGCAAGCGTCGATAATATAAGTGAGGCGGAGCGTGAGGTTTATACCGCAAGCATTCAAATGGCGTATACGGATGTTTCCGACAAGCTCGCAGTGCTATTAGCCCAAGAGGGGCGCTATGGTGAAGCTGACTATTTTGGGCGTTATCAATTATATACGCGTACGCCTGGACATTTTGGTCGTAATGCCGAGACGATATCAGCCAATTTATCAAAGATGGAGAAAGCTTTGGAGGATGAGCTCTCAAATATTCTGAGGGCTTCAGCTGATCAAGATGATTTTGTGATAGCAATGCAGCAGATGAGCCCAGAAGGAGCTTTTCCAGCCCGGAACAACCTAGACCCCAAGCCCGCTGATTGGATAGTACCTCACTTGAATGGGTATTTGGCGCAGACTACTTCACGCAATCCGGTTGTTTTGCAAGTGCTTCCCTCTGAGCAAGAAACTTATCTGTTTTTGAGTTTCGCCTCTGCCCCGACATTTGCAGCAGTGACCATTCCTTATGGGGAGGAGGAAATATCTGAAAGAATTTTTCAGATACGGGATCAAATGGGTCTCTTGGATCAATCGCGGACAAGTCGCGCTGGGGCACCAGCAGAAGCTAATGCGATTTCTCGTTCGGGAGAAGAGCTAAAAGAGGACCTTGCCATCCTCTACAATATGTTGATCGAGCCTATATCAGACCTACTGGATGCGTATGATCCAGACGTCATTCACTTGGAGTTGCATGGGAAATTGCGATACCTGCCTTTTGCAGCGCTTTACGATCGCGACAATGGGGAGTACCTGACTGAGCGTTACACCCTTAACCGTCATGTCTGGGGCCCTGTTAATACTGGACGGAACCGCATTTGGAAAACGGGGACAGGGTTGGGCGTGTCAGTAGCTTCAGAAAATTTCAACGAGCTTCCAGGGGTTGAAAAAGAGTTATTTGATATCTTTGGAGATAAACAAAATGGGATCCCCATAAATGGGATCCCCATAAATGGGCCGACCTATCTGAACTCCGACTTCACCCCAGACATTCTGCAAAAAGCAATGTCTTATGAAGCAAGGTCTGATCTGATTCACATTGCAAGTCATTTCGACATGAATGCGGATCAGGTTGATGCTTCTGGTTTGCTTTTGGGCAATGGGGAGATGCTGACGATTAATGAATTACTGATCGACCCTTCTTTCCACTTTAATTATACAGACCTTGTCGTTCTTTCTGCCTGTTCAACTGCTAATGCACGTGGGGGTACTGGGCTTGAGGTTGAAGGGTTTGGAAAGATAGCTCGAATCAAAGGTGCACGGACTGTTTTGTCGACGCTGTGGGATGTTGCAGATGAAAGTTCGCCGGAGTTTATGAGGCGGTTCTATACGCAATTATCTGAGGATGGTGTTGGACCAGCTGAAGCTTTAAGGCGTGCCCAAGTCGAACTGATCGGAACGACAGCATTTTCCGACCCATATTACTGGGCACCATATATCCTAATGGGAGATTGGGAATAGCGATTGTTATTATGACTGTGGTATCGATCGAAAGCGAGCCAGATGCGCTTGATCTTGCATTTGCCTGTAATTGCGTCTTTGAACCAAACAGCTAGGGACCAAACTATTTGCTTGTTCATGAGCCCGCAAAACTCGCATTAGTGACCAGCGCGCTCAAGTATTCCAGGAACAATCTCTGACTTCCAGTTTGGCGGCTAGCACGAATAGTCGATAGGCATCACACCAACCCTCCGGCTGTTTTGCGGGCATAAGAACACTTCCAAAACAAAGCTAGTCCGAATGAGGTCCGAACGTCTCTTGCAATTTTGGATAAAAATTCAATAAAAACAATGGTGGTTGGAGAGAGACTTGAACTCTCGACCTCAGGATTATGAGTCCTGCGCTC
>CAZGVP010000328.1:0-3722 GCA_964529135.1 uncultured Caulobacterales bacterium
CTTCGCGCTGCTCCTCATTTATAAATGTTCGGGCTATCATGAGCCACGGCAGTTTTTGTGCTGATAGTATTATGCCAAACTCAAATACGCACGATAGCATTATACGCCGATGAAAAAAGAGAACTCAAACATCAAAATCTCGCTCTGCTGCCTTACTCTTCTGCCAAGTCACAAATCAGGAATTTTTCTTCATAAAGCGCACCAATAATCAGCTTGCGTTGCAATCGTGCGGCGCTGGAAGAGCCAGATAGAGAGGAACCATCATCAGAATAAACAGTCTTCAATATGTCACTTTCAGGATCAAATGAGTATACTTTGGAGGGAGCGAAGTTTCCGGCATCACGCCGATGGCGCGCTAACGCAAGGGGTTGGGGGTGAGCCCCAATCCACAAAATACCATCTTCGTCGATATTGATATTATCGACGGCATCGCCAACACCAATTTTTCGAGCATAACGAAGGTATCCCGTTTGCGCTTCACGGTCATACTCCAACAGATTACCACCTGCGGTTTCAGCCACATAAAGCTTTTTACCGCCATTTGATATCGCTAGCCCATTTGCATAACGAATATTATCTGCAGCCCGGTGCCAGGAGGTGCCATTATAAAAGAAAATAACCCCAGTGCGCCGACGCAAGAGAAAATCAATTTGCCCTCGCAGGCTTGAACGTCCGGCATTTCTATCGTTTGTAACATAAAAAGAGCGTGGACCCGTGGCGATAATATCTTTAGGGCTGGTCAAGCGCCTCTCGGTAAAACTCTCCAGATGGATCAGATCACCATTATCGGTAACATCGAATAATTCGATTGCATTGCTTGAGCCGTTCACCACGAACAATCTGCGCACCTTGGCATCTGTATAAAAATAGAGCCCATGTGGCTCAAATTTTTCCGGGATGCCGCCCGTACGGTCCTTCCATGAGGTGCCGTCCAGCGGATTCAGGATATCAAATAAATAAATAGCGCCGCGCATATCATCTACGGCGTTGGCTCTGGCCCCACGGCGGTCATAAGAGGAGATGAATGCTTTGCGAGATGAAAAATCAAACTGGAGGTCTTCCGGGCCCGCAATCCCTGTAACCGCTTGGCATTTGCCATTAAATTTCGACGCTACATCCTCAAAAGCATTAAATGACCATATGGTCAGCCCGCCCCAAATGACCGTAATTCCAAGCAAACTGATACCAACAAACCCAACCAGACGCTTCAGCATGAACGAACCTCATGAAAATCTCAGCAAAATAAACCACCAGCCTTTAAACTGAATTTAAGCTTAACCAACAGCGCTATCTTTGGGAATGCATTCTATCGACTATATCCAGGCAATTTCTCATGACTTTTGGCTTGCCTTTAGAAGTGTGTCATTGTATCCCCCTCGCCTTATTCAGGAATTCATCTGGTTTTCAACAACCAGACCTAAAAACACGCGGCAGCATTTCTTCGGAGGGCACAAGCTCATGAAAAAAGACACACACCCTCAGTATCACACGATTAAGGTCGTGATGACCAATGGCGAGAGCTTTGAAACCCGCTCAACATATGGCGAGCCTGGCGATACCCTTAATCTCGATATCGATCCAAATTCGCATCCAGCTTGGACTGGCGGACCTCAGACATTGTCTGATCGTGGCGCAGTATCCAAGTTTAACAAGAAATTTGGCGCTTTTGGTATCAAGTAAACCCAATAGCGACTATAGAATGCAAAAGCCCCGCTTCATGCGGGGCTTTTTATTTTGAATGCGTTTACTTGCAAAATCGAAGAAGGATAACAACTCCTAAAGTTTGCCGCTGCGAAAAGCATCAGCCAATGCTTGCTGCTGAACAACAGCTCCTTTAGGGCAAGATGTCTTGTCTTTTTTTGTGAAAAGTCCATCATCCAGGCGCGCAATCTGATCATATAAATGATCGCTGCGAGAAATCAGTAATGCTAGCGTTTCTGGGAGAGTATCCGGGACGGTTCGGCGCTGACGGGCCTCTTCATGGGGGCGAATACGGTATTTACTGTCCGATGCCTCTGCCATGCTCATATCGCCTTCACGAAGAGCGCGCAGCACCAGAAGCCATGACGCGATTTGCATTAGCTGGGTCGTCAACCGCATTGAGGAACTTGCATAAGATAGCGCTTCTGAGCGCTCCATATTTTTAGAAAGTTCTCTTCCCTCACCATCGAGATAATTGGCCGTCTCTTCAACCAGAGCCATTCCTTCCCGGAATGTCCTGGAAAACAAGGCCGACTGAATAAATGACTGAACGCCGTCATCCATTCCGCTAAACTCCACACCAGATATCAACCGCACTAATTTGCCCCTTTATGGGATTTCCAACAATAACCATAGTAATTCCAGGAACTCAAATAAGACCTCAGGCAGACAATACCCGGCTATCTTAAGTAAACTCCCGCCTCCCTACATCAACGTCCTGTTATTTAAACGCTAACAGACATAGGGGTTGCAACCCCTGTGCCATGAATTTCTTACCATTTATAAGGCCTTTTTACCGGAAAACCTGCTATGCCGCGAACCTCACAAGACCCATTCCCCACTAGGGTGAAAGACTATGTCCTTGGAATAGACGGCTGTCGTGATGGGTGGGTCGTTATTGCACTACCCTCAAAGGGCGAAATCACGGTTATTGAGGCAAAGTTTTATCCAAATTTTGCAACCATTATTCAAGATCACCTTCACGGAAATCAACAAAGAGCCCTGGCCATCATGGTGGATATGCCTATTGGCTTGTTAAGTAGCGGACGGCGCCCTTGTGAAAGGCTTGCGCGCAAAATACTGGGACCGCGCTCTTCTAGCGTATTTCCCTCCCCTCGTCGCCCCATGTTAACAATGGCAAGCTACACACAAGCCAATCAATGGGGTAAAGATCAAGGGCGTGATGCTGGTGGTGGTTTATCCAAACAAGCTTGGAATATCTCACCCAAAATACGCGAGATCGATGATATCATCACCGCGGACGATCAGATAATTATAGCTGAGGCCCACCCTGAACTCGCCTTTACCCGGCTAAACGATGGCGTCCCGTGCCGATTTAGCAAAAAAACAGGTAAAGGCATTCTTGAACGAACAGTCATTCTGGAACGGCATAGTGTCATTAATCTGTACAATGTTTTTACTTCATTTCTATCAAATCATAAAGCAAAACTTGGTACTGATGATATTTTCGATGCTATGGCCATCGCCTTAACTGCACGTGCACGCTTATCAGGAAATGCCCTTCATTGCTTTGATGGCATGTTGGATGAAAAAGGGCTGAAGTTAGAAATATGGGGGTAATCGTTAGGTTTTGAATAAATTCTCCGCCGCAGCCTTGATGTTACCCCTGGTTTCTATCAACTTTTTACAGCGAGTAATTTCTGCTTCCATTGCGCTGATACGCTCTTTGAGATCATCAACAGAAAGATCATAAAGATCTTGCTTGACCAGATATCCAAGCATTAAGTCATCTTTTCCGGTTACAACTTCCTCATCCACTGCGCGCACCTCATTGGTTAACTATTTATGTTTTGAACACACTATCACTCCATGACAATCAGGTATATCAAGAAGCTAACCCCAAAGACCTTATTCTCCGGAGTAATTTAAATGTCATCAACTCTGCCCGAAACAATACCAGAAGATATCAAAGTAATCGAAATTACCAAACCTGGCGGGCCCGAAGTTTTGACCGTGGCAACACGCACCTGCCCGGTACCAAAAGCTAATGAAGTTTTGAT
>CAZGVP010000329.1:0-3714 GCA_964529135.1 uncultured Caulobacterales bacterium
ACTAAATCAATGTTGAATTTATTAAATTTCCTTTTTTTTTAATACTTCTTCACGAGGCTTGGTAATTCGGGAAAATGCAAGCGCCATAGGGACGGCAGCAATAGTGACCAGAACTGAAGCTAACAAAAAGGACGCACCCGGAAAATATACTGGCGCAGTCTCAACTGTAAACATTGAGAAAGTCCGGGTCATGATAAGGGGGCCAAAAATCATCGCGATACTGAGAACGCTGGCGATCGCTCCTTGTAACTCTCCCTGTGCGTTTTCGGGTATCGTGCGAGACATAATGCCTTGAATTGCTGGTTGCATCAAGCCGCCAAGGGCCCCAAAAGCGATAATCGGATATACCATCCAGCCCACAGGTGCAAACGCATAAGCCAGATAGGCAATGGCGGTAACGATACCTCCAAAAATAACGGCGCGTCGCTCGCCAAGTTTTGGTAATATTATTCGTATAAGACCACCTTGTACGATGGCAGCGCTAACCCCTACGGCCATAAGAGAGTAGCCAATTTCAGCGGGGCTCCAGAGAAATTTCTCTTTGCCATACCAAGCCCAAGTTCCTTGCAAGGCAAAATGTGCCAATTGAAACAAGAACAGAGCCAACATCACCGGAAGCATTACTGGGTATTGGCGCAAGTACAGGAGATTACCTAGTGGGTTTGCTCTAGCCAAACTGAATTCCCTGCGTTTGTTGCGGGGTAGTGTTTCGGGTAATACAAAAAAACAATATAGGAAATTCAGGAACGCTAAACTAGCTGCTGCAAAAAATGGTGCTCTGGGGCCAAAATGTTCTCCTAATAGTCCGCCAATACCAGGACCAATAACAAATCCAATTCCGAATGCAGCCCCTAACATACCAAACCGTACAGCACGATTTTCAGCTGGTGTGATGTCCGCTATGTAAGCATTGGCTGTTGAGTAGGTGGCTGCAAAAAGGCCTGAGAAAATCCGTCCAATAAACAGGATAGCAAATGATTTCGCAAAACCCATGATTAGAAAGTCCACAGCATAACCAAGGAGTGATAATAAAATGACGGGGCGTCTGCCGAACCGATCAGAAAGCCCCCCTAAAATTGGTGAACTGATAAATTGAATGAGGGCAAAGATTGTCATCAGATAACCCCCATAAGGTGCTGCTTCTGCCAACGTTAGATCGGTGACTTCTCTTATCATGTCGGGGATTACAGGAATGATGATCCCAAAACCTATGATATCGATCAACACCGTTATGAAGATGGCGGCAAAAGCATGCTTGCCGGGAGTGCGTTTAGCCATGAAATGTCCTGTAGAGTGACTATATTGCTGGGGTCAGCTATCCGTTTTTTCAGTGTTTACATCAGCTTCTGGTGCTTTGATATCAAGTGGGGTGATTTTTATACCAGTTAGTTGGTTGCGTCGTCTGCGTAATACACTGAAACGAAAATTGTGAAATACAAAAACCTGATTCACATCAGGAATAGTTTGGGCTTCGTGGATAACAAGGCCTGCAATAGTCACGGCTTCTTCATCGGGTAGATCCCAGTCCATAGCGCGATTCAAATCTCGAATAGTGACATCACCATCAACATTGACTGAGCCGTCAGATTGTGGCCTTACCCCTTGTACAGGGCTGTCATATTCATCTTCTATTTCGCCGACAATTTCTTCGAGGATATCTTCAAGCGTAACAAGGCCTTGCACTGATCCATATTCATCGATGACCATAGCAAAGTGTTCTTGCTTAAGACGGAATGTATCAAGCTGCTCTGAGAGAGTTGTGGTTTCTGGCACGAAGTAGGGCGGACGGGCAATGCGCGCAATATCGATAGTTTTTTTGTCGCCATCATTTTCCCAAAGTGCACGCGACAAATCTTTAGCATGAAGAACGCCGATTATATTATCCGGGTCTTCACGAAAAACGGGAATTCGTGTGTAAATACTTTGTAGGGATTTTTGAATATTGTCTTCTGGTGGTGCGCCAACATCAATCATTTCCACAGATTTTCGGTGGATCATCACTTCTTCAATGCGGATCTCATCGAGTTCAAGTGCGCCGCGAATAAGATCACGAGATTCTTTGTCTAGTCGATCTTCTTTGTGATGGAGATCAATGGCGCCGCGCAATTCATCGTTTGCAGATAAAACCGCTTCACCTTCGCGTATATCGACCCCAAAGACGCTAAGTACTCCTCTAACAACCATCTGAACTATATTAATAATTGGTGCAAGGAGCAGTACGATCCATCGTAACACAGGTGCAACAACCATGGCAAAGCTATCGGAGCGGGCAATTGCCAGTGTTTTAGGTAAAACTTCTGCGAAAGTAACCACAAGTATGGTCATTGTAATGGTTGCATAGACAACTCCGCCTTCTCCAAATAGAGTTGCGAAAACCGCTCCCGCGAGTACTGAGGCAAGAATGTTGACAATATTATTGCCCAGTAAAATTCCACCAATAAGCCGTTCAGGATCAGCAATTAAATGATTCACAGTGCGTGCCCGTGAATTTCCATCACTTTCAAGTTTGTGCATGCGAGCACGTGAGGTCGCAGTAAGCGCAGTTTCCGATCCGGAAAAAAAAGCGGATATGATGAGCAGGAACACTATGAAGCCGATAACACTGAGGGTTTCCGGAGTAAATTCGGGCATGGGGTTTATCTCTAGGTAGTTAAATGTTGTTTCCAGAACGCATGTACCGATGAAGTCGGAATGTCTTTCTTAATCACGGCATTCCCAATAGCATTTGGCAAAATTAGAGTTAGATTTCCGTCTTCAACTTTTTTATCTTGCATCATTAATTCCATTAACCTGTCCGCAGACAGGTGGTGATGATCAACAATGTCAGTGATCTCAGTGGGGCAGCCAACTGATTGGAGGTGATCTTTCACGAGGGTAACATCACTGTGCGGACATTGTTGATGTGCTGCAGCATATTCAAAAGCTAGAACCATCCCAATTGAAACACCTTCACCATGGATAAGTTTGCTTGAAAATCCGTACGCCCCTTCCAGGGCGTGCCCAAACGTGTGCCCAAGATTTAATAAAGCCCGCTTTCCATTCTCGCGTTCATCTGCTTCAACGATTTGGGCCTTCATTTCACAGGACCGCCGAACGGCATAACTAATCGATTGTACTTCTAGAGCTAGAACATCCTTGCCATGTTTTTCTAGCCACTCAAAAAATTCTCTGTCCCCTAATAGCCCATATTTAACAATTTCGGCGTAGCCGGCGCGGCGTTCACGTTGTGGAAGTGTGGACAGTGTATCAATATCAGTAAATACAGCGCGTGGTTGATAAAAAGCACCAATCAAATTTTTCCCTTGAGTGGAATTTATAGCTGTTTTGCCGCCTACAGAGCTATCAACTTGTGCGAGAATCGTTGTTGGTGCCTGAATAAATTGGCAGCCTCGTCGCAGCATGGAGCAGGCGAAGCCAGTAATGTCGCCAACAACACCACCTCCAAGTGCAATTACTGCATCGCGACGCTCAATGCCAAACGCGAGCAGTTTGGACAGGATCATTTCCAGTGTTTTGAATTTTTTACTTTCTTCGCCAGCAGGTATGATAATTGTATCAAAATTGATACCAGCCTCTTTTAAGGAATTGGTGAAAGGCTCCAGTTGAAACGCGGCAACATGCTCATCAGTGACGATGGCGACTTTCGCACGAGCCAATAAAGGAGAAAGATATTTATCAGGGTTTTTCAGAATGTTATTGCCAATGATAATATCA